>JANOFZ010000325.1:0-5640 GCA_031413935.1 Thermoleophilia bacterium
CGGAGCTCCGCGAGCCGGGTGGTATCGGTCGGTGAGGAGTGTCAGCGGGTACGTGACGAGGTGCTCGACCATCGCGAACGCGATCGCGAACCAGAATGCGTTCGTTCCGATCCACTCGAAGAGCGCCCAGAAGACGAGCCCTGCGACAGCGCCGTTGACGATGTGCATCGTCCAGCCGGCAGCACGCCAGTGCGGCCCCCGCGTGACGAACTTCCCCAGAATCGCGATGTCCGAGTACGGAAACCGAAACCACCTCTGGTCGAGTGGCTCGACGAGCCCCCAGGCTGTCGCAGCGACAGCGCCTGCGAGCCCGGCCTGAAGCCAGGGATTCACGCTCGCGCCAGGCGGCGGAGCCGCCTGACGGAGGAGGAGAGGTTCCCGTTGACGTGGGTCGCACCGATCTCCCGCGCGATGTCGGAACTCGATGCAGCTCCTCCGATGATGATCGGGACGGTCGATTTTCTTGCTGGGTCACCGAGGGACGCCCGGAGTAACTCGAGCGACTCGCTCCGGGCAGTGCTGAAGCAGAGCATCGTCGCATCGATCTGCTCGGCGAATTCGATCGCCGTCTCTGCGGGGGTGTCGGCACCGAGATACTCGACCCGCCAGCCATCGGCTCGGAGGGCAACCGCGAGCATGAGCAGACCGAGGTCGTGCGATTCGTCGGGCCCACAGGCGAGCACTGCGACACCGTGCACGTCGGCGCGCACGTCCGCGATCATGCTCGTCAGGTGCGCACGCACCTTTTCGCTGATCGCGTGCTCCTGCGCGATCGACAGCTCTCCGCGGTGCCACGCCTCGCCTGTCCATTGGAGAGCCGGCGTGATTACGTCGGTGAGTGCCTGTTCGAGGGGCAACACGGCGAACGCCTGGGCAAGGGTCGCGGTGACCGCCGGCAGGTCGACGTCGCGGATCGCGGCGATCAATGCGTCATGCAGCTCGATCGGGTCGTCGAGGGCCGTCGTTTCGATATCGAGCATCCGCGCCGCCTCCCCGATCCGCCAACCCTCGGCGATCCGGTCTCGGAGCCATTCGACTCGCTGCACATCGCTCTCGTCGTACCGCCGCTGTCCACCGGCGGTTCGCGCCGGGCGCAGGACGCCGTAGCGGGTCTCCCACTTCCGGAGCGTGTCGGGAGCGACGCCGGTCCGGCGCGCGATCGCTGCGATGTTGAGAAGGAGCTCGGTCATTGGACTAATCCTGGACGGAGTGTAGATGATCCCCCGGCCTCGAGGGCGCCGGGGTGGACATCGAGCGGCCAACTGGTGTCCCGGGTGCCGGGGCGGGGCTGTCGCCGGCCGCGTCGTAACAGCCGCGTCGTAACAGGAGATCACCCACCGATCGCGTAGACCGTGACATGGCTCCTCGAGCTCCGCATCTCTACTCGTCCCTCCGCAGCTTCGTTCTCGGAGCGTTCGCGTACTTGCTCCGCGAGCTCGACGACGGTGCTGAGTTGCCCGTCGCCTTCGTCGAGCACGAGCACGGCGCCGGCCCGTCACTCTACGAGTATCGCCCGCTCGTGCGCTCTTTCGTCGAGGAGCGCGCCCCTCGGCTGCGCGGGCGGGACGATGCACTCATCGCGCTCGAGGAACTACAGCGAGAGCCGGCCGCTGCGATCTTCGCGCGAGCCCATGTTGGGAGGAAGCCCTCCGAGGACGAGGCACTCTTCCGCACGATTCTCGTCGGGCTCCTCGTCTCGACGGCCGAGGCCTGCGGCGGATTCGACTGGGACGATGACGCGTTCGATCGCGCCTACGCCGAGCTCGAGCGCTCCCTCTACGGCGAACGGCGGACGTATGCTGCGATCGCGCCACTCGTGGGGCTCTCGATGTCTGCCCAGTTCGAACTCGCTCCTGGTCTGCGGGCGCGGCCCGTCGCCGACGGCGAGCTCGCGCGTCACTGGCCAGAAGCCGCGTCGCTGATGCCGAAGGATTTCGGGCGGGAGACGGATCGCTTCTGTGTGCTCGAGCTCCGCGCGGCACTCGGCGCAGATGAGGATCCGCCGGACGCACCCGCCGAGATCGCCGACGCGGTGAGCGCGATCCGTCTCGCGACGGCCGCACCGCTCTCGGCCGGGCCGGTGCTGTTCGAGACGCTCGACGGCCGTCCGTTCGGAATTCGGCCGGTCTTGCCGATCGCTGCGACGCAGCCGCCCGGCGAGGCGACGCGGCTCGACTCGTTCCGGGGCGCCCTTGCGGGCGAGTTGCTCCTGCGGCTCACGCTCGCCGACTCCGATAGCGCTCTCGCCGAGGCGCTCGATCGCTGGGAGCTCTCGCTCTTTCAGCAGGAGCCGTTCCGGTCGGAGCAGTTGCGCGCGACATTCGCTGCCGTGCTCGGTGAGACATGGCCGCTGCGTGCAGCCATCCTCCTCGAGTCAGAGCCGACCGAGCGTGCTCTCATGCATGCCGATCTGATCAATCTCGCGAGCGGCAACGATTGCACCCACGCAGTGGCGGACGCCGCTCGATGTGTTCTTGTCGCGACGCTGCAACACGGCGATCGCCCCGGGCTTCTTCGTGAGCTCGACGAGGCTCTGCTCGGAGTGCGCGACCGGCACGGCCTGCGCATCGCCGTCTGAGCCTTCCGGGTTCGGCGGGATGCTGAAGAATCTCACCGCGGCGGCGACCGCTATCGCTGCACAGAACTGACACACAGGCGGAACAGACACGTCACACCTGCGGCCCTACCCTTCTGCAGATGAACGAGGCACGGAGGGTGATCGAACGGCTGGAGCGGATCGAGGCGCTCGATCGGGCGACGGCGAGCCCCGCAGAGCTCCTCGATGAGGTCCGGGGTTTGCTCTGCGATGCCGAGGTGTGGGTTCGCGTCGAAGGGGGTGATGCGGCCGACGACGCGGTGATCCGACTCCGGGAAGCGCTCGCGCGAGACGCGGTGCCGGTGTAGATGGCACGCTTCCTGGGCGCCTCGCGGTCGCACCGCGATGACCTACACTGACCTTCGTGATCACGGATTGGCACGAGATCGAGGGCAGCCGCAGGGAGCGCGGGCACATCGTGGCCCGCTGGCAGGATCTGACCGGCGCCAACTCCGTCACGGTCGGCGTTCAGCGCATCTCCATCGAGCCAGGGAAGTGGGCGACACCGCTGCACCTCGAAGGCTCGGAGGAGGAGATCTTCTACGTGCTTTCAGGGAGCGGGGTCTCGGTGCAGTGGGATGGCAAGAAGGAGGAGGCATTCGCCGTCCGCGCCGGCGACTGCCTGGCACATCTCGCATGTGAGTACGCACACACGATCGGCGCCGGAGACGATGGTCTCATCGTGCTGGCATTCGGCCAACGGCACTACCCCGCGAACACGTTGCTTCCACGGGCGGGCGTCTCCTGGCTCGGTCCGACCTGGGTCCTCCAGGGAGCACCCGAGGATCATCCCTGGGCGCGGGAGGCCGCTGTCGGCCCTCCTACCCGGGAGGTGCTGTCGGAGCGTCCGTCCCGCATCGTGAACGTCGACGACGTACCCTCGCGCCAGCGCGGTACGGGCGGCGGGACGGTGGCGAGTACAGTCCGAGGACTCGGCGATGCCGCGGGATCCGCGCGTGTCGGCCTCTCCCACTACGTCGTGCAGCCGGGGATGCTGATGAACCCGCCGCACGTGCACTCAGCCGAGGAGGAGATCTTCGTCGTTCTCGAGGGTAGCGGGACGGTAATCGTGTATCCGAGTCCGCGCGACCAGGGCGCGCCCGAAGAGTTCGCCCTGCATGCCGGATGCACGGTCGCCCGTCCGGCTGGCACGCAACGAGCGCATGCGATTCTCGGTGGCGACGAGGGCTTGACGTTGCTCGCGTTCGCAGGGCGCGACGGAAACGACGTCTGCTACTACCCTCGCTCCGGGAAGATCAGCTTCCGTGGCGTTGGCGTGATCGGCAGGCTCGCGCAGGTCGACTACTGGGACGGCGAGGATTGATGAAGGAGAGCGGCGGACCGTGGTGAACGAGGCGCAATGGGATTCGTCCGTCTCCTTCCGCGCTCGTCCTCTCGCGGCCAGAATCCGGTCGTCGAGGATGAGCCCGATGTCGCAATGAGCGACCTCGAGCCCGAGCTCGCAGTCGAGCCTCACGCCTTCGACGAAGAGCTTCCCGCTGTCGAGCCGCCGATGGCTTTCGATTCGCCGCCGCTCGTCGAGATGCCGGCTGTGCCTGTCGCCGCACCTGTGCCCGTGTTTGTGCCACAGGCACCGATGCCCGGCGTGACTGGCACCAGGGTGATTGCGCTTGCGAACCAGAAGGGCGGCGTCGCCAAGACGACGACCACCCTGAATCTCGGAGTCGCGTTCATGGAGATGGGGTACCGCGTCCTTCTTGTCGATCTCGACCCGCAGGGCAACCTGACGATGAGCCAAGGGCTCAATCCGGACACGATCGAGACGTCGATGTTCGATGTGCTCGTGCGCAAGATCCCGATTTCCGACGTGATCGAAAAGCGCGAAGTCGACGTTGCCGTGGCGTCGATCGACCTCGCCGGGGCCGAGCTGGCGCTCGCCGCATTGATCGGACGCGAGCGATCGCTCGAGAAGGCACTCCTCGAGGTGCGCGATCGGTACGACTTCATCCTGATCGACACGCCGCCTTCGCTCGGCCTGCTGACGATCAACGCGTTCGTCGCGGCCACAGGCGTGATCGTGCCCGTGCAGTGCGAATACCTTGCGCTCCGTGGCCTCGTGCAGCTCGAGAACACGCTTGCCATGGTGCGCGAGAACCTCAACCCGCGGGTCGGCGTCGAGGGGATCGTGCCCACGATGTACGACGGCCGCACGCTCCATGCCCGCGAGGCGGTGGAGATCCTCGAGGAGAACTTCGGCGATCTCGTCTACAAGACACGGATCAGGAAGACCGTGCGCTACGCGGAGGCTCCGGTGAAGGGCAGCTCGGTGCTCGGCTACGACCCGACAGGTGCGGCCGCGGAGGCGTACCGTGAACTCGCGAGGGAGGTGCTCCATGGCGCGGAAGCGCGCGAGCATGCGTGAAGGGCCGCTCGCAGAGCTCTTTCGCGCAACCGAGGCCTCCCAGCGTCAGGAGGGCAGCGCCGCTCCCGTCGAGGAGTCGCCGGCGCCTGCAGCAGACGCCGCCGACCAGCAGACCCTGATCGAGCCGCCGCCCGCAAGCTCGCCCGCCCCCGAGGCGAATCCGCTAAGTCGGCGTGAGGTGGCTGCACTCGAGGAGACGGTCGAGCACGTTCACGATTTCGTTGAGGGCGCCGATCCTCCGGACGAGCGCCGGTCCGAGGCTCCCGAGGCGGTGGCTCCGCCCACGAAGCCGACTCCCGGGCCTGCCGCCAAGAAAGCAAGGGCGACCCCTGCGCCGGTGACGAAGCCCGACCCGCCCTATGAGCCGCCCGCGAGCAGATTCATCGGGTCGATGCCCGAAGGTGCCCCGAGGCTCAACGTCGGCGGCGAGGCGGCGTCGTATCTTGCTGTGATTCGTGTCGTCGGTGTCGGCGGCGGTGGGCGACGCGCCAGCCGCGCTCGCGATGGCCGAGGGCCGCGTCCACCAGATTCGCAAGCGATGGGATCAGGCCCGAGCCGCCTACGAGCGCGCGGCCGCGGCCTTGCCCGACGCGCCGGAACCGCTGTTCGCGTTGGTTCAAGTTGACCTGGCTTCAGGCAAACCGGATCAGGCTCAGGCGCG
>JANOFZ010000326.1:0-2048 GCA_031413935.1 Thermoleophilia bacterium
CGAGGGGAGCGCTCGCCGTCACGAGGACTGGTTCTGGTTCGTGAACGGTCTCGCCGGCGATCGCTCTGCCGCGTCCTACCGTCTCCGCGACGGCGATATCGCCTGGTGGGACTACCGTGATTGGTCGCGCGACGCGGACACGCTCGAAGTGGTGGCCGGGGCGTTTCCCGAGCCGTTCCTGCACGGGTATGACGGGAGCACGCGGCCGGCGGCCGTGCGGTACGCCGCCGGGCTTCGCGAGGAGGCTTCGCGCGTGGCGGAGGTTCTCGGAACAGACGACGTCGCGGCCCTGGAATCGCCCGTCGCGGCGAACGCGCACGTCTTCGAGATCGTTGGCGGGGCGCCGCACCTGACCGCCGCCTTGCGGAAGCCCGGATCAGGCCCGTCAGGAGCCGTCGCGTTCTCCTATGCCGGCTCGGTCGACCGTCTACTCGCCGGTGACTTCGCGCCGAGGTTCGAGAGCCCGTGAGCCCGGGCCCTGCCACCGCGCTCCTGGCCGCGTTTGCAATCGCCGGCTTCCTCGTCGACCGGATCTGGGCGCTCGCGGCGATGACGCTCGTTCTCATCGTGGTCTGCCTGCGGGCGCCGGTCGAGCGCCGCTTCATCTACATCAGTGGAGCGCTGTTGAGTGCGCTCGGTGTGATCGTGATCTCCCCGCTCACCTGGTCGTCGGGTGGGGGAACGCTTCTCTGGGAGGGGCCAACGCTGCCAGTGATCGGCCCGATAGACGTGTCAACCGACGAGATCCAGATCGCGGCGGTCAACGGTCTCCGGCTCGCCGTCGTCGCGCTGGCATTCAGCGCCTACACCCTGCGCGTCGATCACGATCGGCTCGTCTCGGCCGCGGGGTTCGCGCGGCGCTCTGCTCTTGCGATCGCACTCGCAACGCGCCTTGTTCCGACGCTCGAGCGTGATGCCGTGGGACTCTCCGAATCGGTGCGCGGACGCGGCGTCGAGCTCCACGGCGCCCGCGGGTACGCGACGCTGCTTTCGCCGCTCGTTGCCGGGTCACTCGAGCGAGCGACGGGCCTTGCGGAGGCGATGGAGGCGCGTGGCTTCGGACGTACAGGGGCCACCCGTGCACCACGGCCTCCCTGGGCCATGGTGGACTACGTCGCGCTCGGAGGCGCCGTTGTGCTCGTGGGGGTTGCTGCGCTGTGGCTCTAGCATCGATCGACAACCTCTCGTTTGCCTATCCCGGCAGCATCCCCGCGGTGCGTGATGTTTCACTCGAGCTCGAGGCGGGTGAGATCGTCGCGCTCTTCGGCCCCTCCGGCAGCGGCAAGTCGACGCTTCTGCGAGCTCTCGCGGGCCTCGTCCCTCACTTCCACGGCGGCACCTTCGAGGGCCGCGTGGTGGTGGCCGGGCTCGACACCCGCGCTCACGGGCCGGCCGAGCTTGCGGGAACCGTGGCCTCGGTCTTCCAGGATCCCGAGGATCAGATCGTCATGACCCGGGTCGAGAACGAGGTGGCGTTCGGGCTCGAGAACCTTGGCATCACGCCGGAGCAGATCTGGCCGCGCACGCATGCTGCGCTCGCTGAGGTCGGCGCGGCGCATCTTGCCGAGCGCCGTACCGTCGAGCTCTCCGGCGGAGAGCTGCAACGCGTCTGCCTCGCCTCGGCTCTCGCGCTCGAGCCGCAACTCCTCCTGCTCGACGAGCCGACGTCACAGCTCGACACCGAGGGCGCATCTGCGTTTCTCGCTTTCGTTGAGCAGGCACGGTGCGCCGTCGTGCTCTCGGAGCAGCGTGTCGATCGTGCACTGGCGATCGCGGATCGCGTGATCATGATGGAGGAGGGACGGGTCGTGCTCGACGCGCCGGTCGCCGAGGCGCGAACATGGCTCTCGACGTGGAGGCCACGCTACGGCGGGGGCCTCGTCGGGCACGATCCCTCACCGTCGGTGCCTGATGGCGCACCTCTCGTCCGCCTCGACGACGTCTCCTTCTCCTACGGCAGCGGACCGGAGGTTCTTGGCGGTACCTCCATCATGATCACGCGATCCGCGATCGCCAGTGCACGATCGACACGCTGCTCCGAGAGCACG
>JANOFZ010000327.1:0-10767 GCA_031413935.1 Thermoleophilia bacterium
CCGTGACAACGGGGCGACGCCTCGCCCTCGGGCGACGGTCGCCCGCGCCGCGCGGGCGACGCATCCGCTTCGCTCGCGCGAGCGTGTGCGTCGCCCCTACGACCGTCGTGACGCAACGAGCTGAGCGGGGAGCAGGAGCCACAGCGGCAGTTCGCGCAGGGACGCACGTATGTCCCGTCGCTCGGGTGGGAATAACCCAACGACCCGCACGCCGCTGCCGCGGAGGAGCAGCCGGAACGCGGCCTTCGCTCGCGGCGCATGCCATCGAGACGTGACGACGACGACCTCGCGCGCTTCGACGCGGCGAATGTCGTTGAGCGCATTTGTGGCGTTGCCCACCGTCGTCCGGGCGTCGGGGTCGACGACGAGCTCGCGGGCGCATCCCTGCCACGCGGCGGCCATCAGCTCGGCCTCCGAGCGCGTTCCCGCGACGCGTGCCCACCCGGAGAGCACAACGACGTCTTCGCCCGTTGCGATCTCGGCGGCCCTCGTGAGCCGGGCGGCGCAGACCGGGTGAAGGACGCCACGGCCGCCGTCCGAGTAGCCGAGCACGACGACGACGCGCGCTGGACGGCGGCTCACGAGCCGCGGCGACGGAGCCAGCGGAAGAAGAGCAGTGTTCCGATCACGGTGACGACGAGCTTGACCGCCTTCTTCCCCTGCAGCTTCGACTCGCCGCTCGCGCGTTCACGCATGTGCACGGCGACCTCCTCGACGCGGAGGCCCTCGGCCTTCAGCCGCAGCAGCGCCTCCACCTCGGGCGCGCCGCTGACGTAGGGTTCGGCCATCACCGGCATCGCCTTCGCGTTGACGGCAGCCATCCCGCTCGTCGGGTCGTGGAACGGGCGCCCCAGCCGGAGATGCATTGCCTTCTGGAGCAGGCCGATCCCGAAGCGACGGCTCGGCGAGGGGACGTAGCGCTCTTCGTCGTAGCCCTCGCCCTCGGCAAAGCGAGACCCGACCGCGACATCGCAGGAGTCCGACCGCACGAGCTCGAGAAGACGAGCGAGCTCCTCGACTGGATGCTGTCCGTCGGCGTCGACCCGCCCGCAGAACGCGTAGCCGCGCTCCGCTGCCTCGCGATAGCCGGCAGCGATCCCGGCCCGCAGGCCGCGGTTCTCGCCGAAGGAGACCACGGTGGCTCCCGCGGCACGCGCAACGTCGGCCGTCGCATCCGTCGAGCCGTCGTCGATCACGAGTACGTCGGCGTCGGGTAGAACGGAGCGAAGCTCCGCCAGCACGGCCGGAAGGTTCGCCTCCTCGTTCCAGGCGGGGATGAAGACGACCGTGTCGGTGTCGGTGCTCATCGAGCCAAGGGTACAGCGCGAGACAATCGATGTCGTGTTAGCGTCGAGGGGTCAGCCTCCGTCATGAAAGGAGACCGAAGTGTCGGGAATCGACGCCAAGTCGAATGCGATCTACGACCTTGTCGAGGAGGGCTCGGGCGTCGAGCAGCTCGCGACGGGTTTCACGTTTACCGAGGGGCCGATCTGGCATCCCACGGAGCAGGTGCTGTACTTCTCCGACATGCCGGCGGACATCCGTCGCAAGGTGACGCTCGACGGGACGGTTACCGAGGTTCGTAACCCGTCGTTCAAGTGCAACGGAATGACGCTCGACCACGACCTCAATTTGCTCGTGTGTGAGCACGTGACGAGCTCGCTCGTCCGTGAGCGGCCGGACGGGGTGCGCGAGCTCCTCGCATTCCACTGGCAGGGCAAGTACCTGAACAGCCCGAACGACGTTACCGTTCGTTCGGACGGAACGATCTACTTCACCGACCCCTGGTACGGGCGGTTCCCCGGCTTCGGTGTCGAGCGCGCGCGTGAGCTCGGCTGGCAGGGTGTCTTCCGGATCCCCCCCGGAGGCGGGCAGGATGAGCTCGATCTCGCCGCACCGCAGGACGAGTTCGACATGCCGAACGGGCTGTGCTTCTCCCCGGACGAGTCGCTGATGTACATCAACGACACCCCGCGGGCGCACATCAAGGTCTTCGACGTCAACGTCGACGGAACCCTCTCGAACGGCCGGATGTTCTTCGAAGGCGTTGGTACCGGCGTGATCGAGGAAGGCATCCCCGACGGTATGAAGGTCGACGAGCTCGGCAACATCTGGGTGACCGGGCCGCAGGGCGTCTGGGTCATCTCGCCCGACGGGGAGCATCTGGGCACGATCGGGGTTCCGGAGGGCGTGGGCAACCACACCTGGGGTGGGCCGGACTGGCACACGCTGTTCATTCCGTCGTCGTCGTCCGTCTACACGATTCGCACCAAGGTCGGGCCTCGGCGCGAGCCCTACATGCAATAGGAGGTTGTGATGTCCGATGAATTGACGCTCGATCCTGGCCGTTGCGCGCTGATCATCCAGGACCTGCAGAACGACGTGATCATCGAAGGCGGAGCCTTCGCCGAGTCGGGTTCGCCCGCTCATGCGAAGGAGCAGAACGTCGTTGCGAACGTTGCTGATCTCGCGGCTGCCTGCCGCGCGAAGGGCATTCCCGTGTTCCACGTCTGGTACATCGTCGAGCCGGGAGCCCCCGGCCTGAAGCTCAACGCGCCGCTGTTCAACGGCGTCGTGGAGACGGGTGCGATGGTTCGTGGCACGTGGGGCGCGGCCCCCGCTGACGGCCTCGAGGCGCAGGACGGCGACTACATCGTCGAGAAGATGCGGATGAGCGCCTGGCAGGGGACGCGCCTCGAGAACATGCTCGAGGGGCTCAGCCGTGACACGATCATCATCACGGGCGCGTGGACGAACATGTCGATCGAGCACACCTCACGCACGGGTGCGGACAAGGGGTACGTGATGGTTGTCCCCGAGGACGGTACGTCGACGATGAACGCCGACTGGCAGAACGCGTCGATCAACTTCGCACTGCAGAACGTCTCCACGGTGACGAACTGCGCGGCAGTAAAGGCTGCAATCGGAGCGTGAAAACCCGGGCCGGGCTCTTCCGGGCGGTCGGCGAGCCTCTCGAGGTCGTCGAGATCGACCTGGCGGAGCCCGGCCCGAACGACGTCGTCGTCCGCGTCGCAGCGGCCGGCATCTGTGGCACCGACCTCCATCAGGTGAAGGGCGAATGGCAGCGCCCGACGCCGATGGTGCTCGGACACGAGGGCGCCGGCATCGTCGAGCACGTGGGTGATGCCGTCGACTCGGTGCGAGTGGGGGATGAGGTCGTGCTCTCGTGGGCGCCGTCGTGCGGTCACTGCGCCGATTGTGCGCGGGGAAGGCCAGCCGCCTGCGTTCCGCTCCACCGGGCGATCGGCAACGGCACGCTCGTCGACGGGTCGACGGGAATGTCGCTCGACGGCGCGACGGTCTACCGCGGCACGGCGACCGGAGCCTGGGCCGAGCGCGTGGTCGTCTCCTCGCAGGTCGCGCTCCCGACGCACGGCGCCGTGCCGCTCCGCGACGCGGCCCTGCTCGGATGCGCGGCGCTGACGGGCGTCGGGGCGGTGCTCTTCGCGGCGCGAGCTCAGCCGGGCGGGGTCGTCCTCGTCATTGGTGGCGGTGGGGTGGGGCAGTTCGTCGTCCAGGGCGCACGGATCGCCGGTGCCGAGGCGATCGTCGTCGTCGACCCGGTGCAGGCGCGCCGAGATCAGACACTTCGGTTCGGCGCGACCCACGCCGTCCATCCGGACGATCTCAAGGAGGCGATGGTCGCGATCGCTCCCGAGGGCGCCGACTACGGCTTCGATGCGGTCGGTTTCCCCGAAACGAGCGCGACGGCACTCCGCTTCACCCGGAGCGGCGGCACGACCGTGATGGTAGGCCTGCCTCCGACCGGGCTCCGGCTCGACCTCGACCCGGGCGAGTTCCTGCGGCGCGAGAAGTTTCTGACGGGAACGATGTACGGCTCGGAGGACCCTGCCGTTGCGTTGCCGCTCCTGCTCGAGCACGTCGCTGCAGGCCGGCTCGAGCTGGCCCCGCTCCTCGGCGAGGTCTTCTCGCTCGACGCGATCGACGATGCGGTACAGGCGAGCCTCGAACTCCCTGCCGGGCGCGTGCTCGTCGAGCCGTAAGCGGGGTCAGGTCTTCCACGTTCCACGTCGATCGACGTTCGTGACTACACCAAACGCTAACGGGATGGAACGTGGAAGAACTGACCCTAGGCCGGCAGGTTCGACGAGAGGGCGGCGACTGTCTCCTCCTGGAGCCAGCTCAGGTACCCGTACAGCGCGAGGGCCGGTGCCGCCGGATCGGCCGGATCGAGCTCTTCCCCAAACGTCCCCTCGCTGATGTCGAGCTGGGTTCCGAGGTAGAGGCGGAGGCTCTCGAGGGCACCGAGCCAGCCCTCGAGCTGCTCGCCGCTCAGGTGGTCGGCACCGGCCGTCTCCTCGACGACGCGCAGTGCCGCGAGCTTGCCTTCGAGCAGGTCGTCTCGCATCAGGCGTCGAAACTCGTCGTCGGCCTCGCTGTCCTCGGGATAGGCGGGAGGAAAGAGACGCCGCAGGCTCGGATCGTCGGTTTGCATGACGCCGCGTAGTTGTCCAGGTAGCGAGCGGAGGAGCTCCCGCTCCTCGGGTGGCAGCCTCAAGCGGTAACCACCCTTGCGGTCCCTTTGAATCCGGCGAGTCGGCATCAGTCCTGCCTGAGCGTGGCCCACAGACCGTGTGCATGCAGGCGGGCGACGTCGAACTCCGCTTTCTCCTTCTCGCCTGACGATACGACGGCCTTGCCGTCGTTGTGGACCTGCAACATCATCCGGGTCGCCTCGGCCTCGGAGTAGCCGAAGAGCTTCCGGAGCACCAGCGTGACATAGCTCATCAGATTGATCGGGTCGTTCCACACGAGTACCACCCAGGGTCGATCATGGTCGAACTCCTCACCCGCGTCCGGCGGGTCCACCTCGATCGGCGCCTCGATCGTCTGGCTCACTGCCTTACTCCTGATCCTTCAGCGCATCCTCGCTGCTATCGCCATGCCCGTACGCGCGGAGCCGGGCGATCAGCTCGGCGCTGATGCGTTCGCCATCCTCCTCCGCGGTATCCCCAGGATCGGGGATAGCGGGGGCCGGGGTTCGCGATCTGCGTGACTCCCTCTCACGCCTCGTAGCCTCTGCAGCGGCAGCCTGCGCGGCGCGCTTCGCTTCCGCATTGTCGTTACGAGCTCGTTCTGCTGCGGCCTTCTCTTCCTCGCGCTGGCGCTTCTCGTCGAGCTTGCGTTGTTGCTCGTCTTCGCGTGCCTTTGCTTCGGCGGCACGCTTCGCTTCGGCGTCGTCGCGGCGGGCCTTCTCTGCTGCGGCTCTCTCCTCTTCGCGGCGGCGTTTCTCGTCGGCCTGCTTCTCGCGTTCGGCCTCCTTCGCCTCCGCCTTCTCGGTGCGGCGTGCCGCAGCCTCTTCCCGGCGAGAGCGTTTCGCGGGGGCTGGCGGCTCTGCAGGTGGTTGCTCTACTGAACCGTTCTCCGCTTCACGGTCGACGCGCTCGGCTGCCGCTGCCTCTGTTGCGGCTGCCGCTACGGCTGCCTGTTCGTCCTCTCGGCGGCGCTCCTCGTCGGCCTGCCGCGTGCGTTCCTCTTCTTCCTGGCGTACCTGCTCGGCTTCGGCTGCGGTTGCGGCTGCCTGTTCGTCCTCTCGGCGGCGCTCTTCGTCGGCCTGCCGCGTGCGTTCCTCTTCTTCCTGGCGTACCTGCTCGGCTGCAGCGGCTGCGGCAGCAGCGGCCCCGCGTTCCCGCTCCTCATGACGGGCCGACACCTGCCCGTCAGCGCGGCCGCTGAACCAGATGCAGCCGTCGGCGTCCCGGGTGGCTCGGTCCCCCGTCAGGTACCACTCTCCGAGGAACACGGCCTTCGTCTCGTCGGGATCATTCCAGTAGCCGGCGAAGAGCGACGGGGGACGCCCGCGCAGCGCGATCTCGCCCTCCGCGCCGGCCCTCCGTTCGTTGCCGCTCTCGTCGATCACGGCGATGTCGTAGCCAGGAATCGGCGCGCCCAGCGACCCGACGCCGACCTCGGAGTACTGCGGGCTCGCGATCACGAGCCCGCTTTCGGCCTGTCCGTAGCCGTCGTGAATGGTGACGCCGAACGCGACCCGAAACGCGTCGACGACCTGGGGATCGAGAGGCGCCCCGGTCGATACCGCGTGACGGACACTCCCGATGTAGAACTTCTCGAGCTTCCCGTGCTCGGCCATCAGTCGATACTCGGACGACGGCTGACAGAGAACGGTGACGCCGAGCTGGTCGATCAGGTCGAAGCGTTCCTGAACCGTGAACTCACCCTCGTGCAACGCGATCTCGGAGCCGAGCGACCACGGGCCGATCAGGGAGTTCCAGACGAACAGTGCGGAGCCCACGCCTGCGGTGCACCACACGAGGTCGTCGGGGCGGGCGTCGAGCCAGTGCTTGGCCTGCAGTCGCATCGTCCACGTGGACGCGTGCGTGTGGATCGCTCCCTTTGGCGCTCCGGTCGTTCCCGACGTGTAGAGAATCAACGCGGGGTCGTCAGCTGACGTGTCGTGCGTGCTCTGACCAACCGGTTGACCGCGAAGCTCATCCTTCAGGTCTTCGACGACCAGGAGTCCTTCGGGCGCGTCCGAAGGTGCTCGTGCCCGGTCGGTGACGATGATCCGAGCATCGCAATGCGCGGATCGATGCATCAGCTCGTCCGTGTCGAACGTCTCGGGGCACGGCACCGCAACGAAGCCTCCCTTGAGCGCCCCGAGAATCACCGAGTGCCACAACGGCGTCCTGCCGACCAGCACGACGATCCGATCGCCTGGCACGAGTCCCCGAGAGCGGAACAGCGACGTCCAACGGCTCGCGTCGCTCGCGATCTCCCTGAACGTGCGTCGGTCGATGATGCCTTCGTGATCGACGAAGGTCATCGCGTGTCGGAAGGCGTCGGCCGCCGCGGCCGCCTCGACGACATCGCGCGTGAAGTTGAACCGCGCGGGAACAGGGAAGAACGGGTCGGGCTTGGGCGCCTCGACTACGCGCTTACGGAGTCGGAACCTTCCCATTGCTCCCGGTAGTCCTCTCTCACTGGACAGAAGATATCGATCACGGTTGCGCCGTCGGGCCCACAGTACGCCGAGTGCTCGACGTTCCCCGGCAGCACGTACCCCTCCATTGGCCCGAGCTCTCTCGCCGCGCCGTCGACGACGAGTGCTTGCATGCCGCGCAGAACGATGCCGAGTTGCTCGTGCGGATGGCTGTGGGCAGGCACCGTCGCCCCGGGGCTGAACTCGATCAGGTTGACCATCGCCCTGTCGCCGAACAATGGACGGCCCTCGACGCCAGCCACGAGGGTGAAGGCGGCGACGTCGTCGAAACGGATGAATTGCGGGGGCATGCCATCCATATCCTATCGTCGCCACCTCGGGGGAAAACGCAAGGGGCGATAGCTATCGTCCCACCATGACAACTGCCCTCGAAACCGATCTCCTCCGAGACCAGGCCTACGTCGACGGTGCCTGGGTCAATGCGGATTCTGGCGCCACCTTCCCTGTCGTCGATCCCGCGACCGGCGCCACAATCGCCGAGGTGCCTCGCATGGGCGCCGCAGAGACGCGGCGGGCGATCGAGGCAGCGCAGCGGGCGCTCCCCGCCTGGAAACACAAGACGGCCAAGGACCGGGCGCGGATCCTGCGCCGCCTCGCCGACCTGATGCTGGAGCGCAGCGACGACCTGGCAGCGCTTCTCGTGCGCGAGCAAGGCAAGCCGCTCTTCGAGGCCAGGGCCGAGATCGGCTACGCGGCCTCCTTCTACGAGTGGTTCGCGGAGGAGGCCAAGCGCCTCGACGGGCGCGTCATCCCGCAGTCGCTTCCCGACCGGCGGATCGTCGTCCTCCGGGAGGCGATCGGCGTCACCGCCGGCATCACGCCCTGGAACTTTCCGGCCGCGATGCCGACGCGGAAGTCGGCTCCGGCGCTCGCGGTCGGGTGCACGATGGTGCTGAAGCCTGCCGAGCAGACTCCACTCACGGCGCTCGCGATTGCCGCGCTCGCCGAGGAGGCTGGCGTCCCTCCCGGTGTCTTCTCTGTCGTCACCGGCGATGCAGCAGATGCGCCCTCGATCGGCGGCGAGATGACATCCAACCCGATCGTGCGCAAGCTCGGCTTCACGGGATCGACCGAGGTGGGCAAGCTCCTCATGGCGCAGTGCGCAGGCCAGGTGAAGAAGGTCTCCCTCGAGCTCGGTGGCAACGCGCCGTTCATCGTCTTCGACGACGCCGACCTCGAGGGCGCTGTCGCCGGGGCGCTGATGTGCAAGTTCAGGAACTCGGGGCAGACCTGCATCTCGGCAAACAGGTTCCTCGTCCAGGACGGGATCTACGAGGAATTCGTGGGTGCGTTCACCGAGGCGGTGGCTGCACTCAAGGTTGCGGACGGCTTCACCGAGGGTGCTCAGGTCGGACCCCTGATCGATGGGCCTGCCGTCGCGAAGGTCGAGCGGCACGTGGCGGACGCTCTCGCGCAAGGCGCCGAGCTCCGCGTCGGTGGCAACCGCCTCGAGGGGCAATTCTTCCAGCCTTCCGTGCTCACCGGGGTGACGATGGAGATGTCGATGAGTTGCGAGGAGACCTTCGGGCCTGTCGCTGGGATCAACCGGTTCGCGACCGACTCCGAGGCCGTCGCGATCGCAAACGACACGCCCTACGGGCTCTCAGCCTACTTCTTCACCCGCGACCTCGAGCGCACCTGGCGCGTCGCGGAAGGCCTCGAATACGGAATCGTCGGGATCAACACCGGCTTTATCTCGTCCGAGGTGGCGCCCTTCGGCGGCATGAAGGAATCGGGCATCGGGCGTGAGGGTTCGAGCTACGGCGTCGACGACTGGGTCGAGCTCAAGTACCTGGCAATGGGTGGCATCGGGGAGGCGATTTAGTGGCCGCTCCGGGGGGTCAGGTACCGCCTGGCCGGCTGCAAACTCTTCGCAGCGCGTCGTCCTCGGCCGCCCCCATATACACCTATATAAAGACGCCCTGCGTCCTAGCGCTGCTCGGTTTTCGCTCGGCCAATCAGCACCTGACCCCCCGGAGAGGCCACACATGGTGATCATCGAACAGCGGGACTATCACGTCCACACAGGACAGCTGCCGGAGCTCGTCCGGCTCTACGCGGAGGAGGGGATCGCGATCCAGCAGGAGGTGCTCGGCGGCTTCGTCGGGGCGTTCACGACAGATATCGGGGCACTCTCGACCTACACGAGCATGTGGCGCTACGACAGCTTTGCGCAGCGCGAAGAGCGTCGGGCCGCACTGATGGCACGCGATGACTGGAAGGCGTTCATGGGGAGGATCCAGCCGCTGATCCATACCCAGCAGAACCGGATCCTGACGCCCACCCCCTTCTCGGCACTCCAGTAGAAGGGAGATTCGGCATGGGGCAGCTCGACGGCAAGGTCGCTCTCGTCACGGGCGGTTCGCAGGGCATCGGGAACGCAATCGCGCAGGGTCTCGCGGCCGAAGGAGCACGCATTGTGATCGCCGACCTCCGCGGAGCAGAGGCCGCGGCCGGTGTGTTCCTGGGAGGGGTCGGGCTCACGGCCGACGTCGCCGACGAGGCGGCCGTGCAGGCGCTCGTCGACGAGGCCGTTGCACAATGCGGCTCGATCGACATCCTCGTCAACAACGCCGGTCTGTACGCGTCGCTTGCAATGCGGCCGTTCACGGAGATCCCACTCCCGGAGTGGCGACAGGTGATGGACGTCAACGTCGCGTCGATGTTTCTGATGTGCCGTGCCGTCGTGCCGGTGATGCAGAAAAACGGCGGCGGCCGCATCGTCAACATCTCGTCGGGAACGCCGTTTCGAGGGGTGCCGTTCCTGCTCCACTACGTCACGAGCAAGGGAGCGATCGTCGCCTTCACGCGGGCACTCGCGAAGGAGGTCGGCAAGGACGACGTGCTCGTCAACTGCGTTGCGCCTGGCTTCACGATGTCGGCAGGCGTCGAAGCGCATCCCGAGGTGATCGAGAAGCTCCGCGACGTCTCGGTGTCGGCCCGAACGCTGCAACGCGACCAGATGCCCGAGGACGTGGTCGGCGCCGTCGTCTACTTCGCGAGCGCAGGTTCGAGCTTCGTCACGGGCCAGACGCTCGTGATCGACGGCGGCCAGACGTTCCACTGATCCGAGGATTACTCGATTGAACACCGTATCGAGTAATCCTCGGATCAGCGGAACGTTGATTTCTCTGGCGCTTCGCGCACCTGAAGAGGCCCGCCCGCGGGCCGCTTGAGTGGGAGCACGTTGTAGGGTCCATGGCTGGCGTAGGGGTTATGCGTAGCCTCGCGGTAGCGAGGCGAAGCGTCGCCCGGGCACGTCGCCGGGTCGGGGCCGCGGTACGCCCTTCGACCGGCGGGCTGCGTCGCTTGCGCAACGATAGAGTCCCTCCACCATGCGACTCTCCCTCTACGAGTTCGAGACCGGGGCCGAGACGATCGGCGGCGACCGCGTCATCTATGACATCGCGAACAACAAGGTGTCCTTCGGTGCTGCGGAAGTCTCCGGGCACGCGCTCGTGTGGCAACTCGACGAGACTCCCGAGCAGGCCGAGGGAGCGCTTCTCTCGCGTCGGGTTCAGCTCGACCCGTACGACGACTGGGTGATGCGTTGCGACCGCGTCGACTTTCCACCCGGCGGCGTCGCCTACCGGCACACGCACCCTGGCCCGGGGATCCGCTATCTCCTCCACGGCGAGCTCGACATCACCACCGAGGGGAAGATGCTCTCGTACGGCAAGGGTGGCGCCTGGTTCGAGTCGGGCTCCGATCCCGTGCTTGCGGAATCCTCGCAGCACCAGTCAACGGCCTTCGTTCGGGTGCTG
>JANOFZ010000328.1:0-5929 GCA_031413935.1 Thermoleophilia bacterium
ACTGCATCATCGGCCAGCGGCTCGCTCGTCGCGTCTGTCAGACGTGCTGTGAGCCGACAACCCCTGACCCATCGATGATGGGGGCACTTCGCGTTCCGACGAATTTCGGCGAGCTCAATCTCTTCAAGGCCGTGGGGTGCGATGAGTGCGGCGGAACCGGATACCGTGGACGAGTTCCGCTCTTCGAGGTCCTCTCAATGACCGACGAGATCGCGTTTCTGATCGGAGCGCCGACGCGAGAGATCGAGGCGATGGCGATCTCGCAGGGCATGTTCACGCTGCGCGAGGACGGGGTGCGACTCGCGGTCGCGGGGATTACGACGCTCGAGGAAGTTCGCCGCGTCGCGGGCGACGCAATCAGCTAGGAGGCTCTAGTCTTCAGCCGATGCCGGTTGTGGAATTGAACGACCGCGAGCTCATCGCCAACGTCTTTCGACGTCATACGGGAGCTCACGTCTACGAACTCGGTGACCTCGATGACTTCGAGTGGTGCCACACGCAATGGTTCGGCTGGGATTCCGGTCGACGCGTGGAGGACGTTGTTCTGCTCTACACGCAGCCCGAGGTGCCGGTACTGCTCGCGATCGCCGACTCCCCTCGATCATCGATGCAGCCGCTCCTGAGCGACATCCTGGATTCGCTTCCACCCGTCCTCTACACCCACGCGTCGGCGCCACTGCTCGCGACACTGGCCACGAGGTACGAGGTCGTCGACGCGGTACCGCACGTCAAACTCGCCCTGCAACACGCCGAGGTCCTCTCCCGGTACGCCGCCAACGTCGAGTTGCTCACGCTCGACGATCTCGACGAGATCACCACGTTCTATGAAGAGGCATACCCGGATACCTGGTTCGCCCCGCGGATGCTCGAGACCGGTCGCTACGTGGGAATCAGGGAGGGTGGTCACCTTGCGTGCATTGCCGGCGTTCACGTGTACTCGCCCACGTGGTTCGTGGCCGCGCTCGGTAACGTCGCGACGGTACCGGCGTTCCGCGGGCGGGGCCTTGCACGGGGCGCGTGCGCGGCGCTCTGCCGACTCTTGCTCGACGACGGGATCGAGACGATCGGGCTCAACGTCCGTGCCGACAACGAGGCAGCGATCCGGTCATACACGCGGCTCGGCTTCGAATCGGTCGTCGAGTACATGGAGGCGAGCCTCGTCGCACGGTAGGTCCTGCGGTCAGCGACCGCCGAAGTGGTGTGCACGTGGAAGCGCCGCTCCCACATCGAGATCGGCAACCCGGCGGGCCAGAGAGGACAGGGTCTCGATCGACGAGACGAGGATGTTCCGGTTCTCCCCCACCCTCTCGTAGCGGCCGTGGGCGAGGAGCAATGGCTCGTTGCGGACGATCGCCCGGTACCGCTCGTAGACGTCCTTCGGGACGATCAGATTGACCTGGCCGCATTCGTCCTCGAGCAACATGAACACGATGCCGTTGGCTGTGGAAGGGCGCTGCCTCGCGATAGCGAGTCCCGCGTAGGCCACGTTCGACCGATGCGCGGCACGATGAAGATCGTCACTCCGAAGCGTTCCACCCGGAAGATGCGGGCGCAGGAGCAGGAGTGGGTGCACGCCCACCGAGAGCCCGGTGAGCCGGTAGTCGGCCGTCATCCGCTCCCAGCGTGTCAGGTCACGAAGCACCGGGGTCGCCGCCGTCGGATCGAGTGAGAGCGTGAGCTGCTTCGCCGTGCCCTGCGTCCCCGGAACGGAGGTCGGTCGGGTGGCGAGGCCGAGCTCCCAGAGGATGTCCCGACGCTTCGGTCCGAAGCCGTCACACGCCCCTCCCTCGACGAGCGCCACGAGACCGTCCTTCGAGAGCGGGACGCGCCGCGCAAGATCACCGACGTCTCGGTAGAGCCCATTCGCAACTCGCTCCACGACCAGAGCAGCTGCGTCGTCCTTGCTCACCGACTGAACGTACGCGAGACCGATGCGCACTGTCTGTGAACCTTGTGTTGATTCAACACAAGGTTCGTCGGTAGGGGTGAGCGAGCAGAGGGACTCACTCAGGTTCACGTCGGGAGAGTGCACCTCCACCCCGCGCCGCTGGGCGTCACGGACGAGGCTTGCCGGTGGGTAGAAGCCCATCGGCTGGGCGTTCAGCAGCGAGCAGAGGAACTCGGCCGGATAGTGATGACGCAGCCACTGCGACTGGTAAGCGAGCAACCCGAATGCGGCAGCGTGCGACTTCGGGAAGCCAAAACCCGAGAAGCCAACAAGCTTGTCGTAGACGAGATCCGCGACCTGCTCGGCAACGCCGTTCGAGACAGCGCCCTCGATGAACCGCACGCGGTGGGATTCGAGCGCCGCCCGGCTGCGCTTGCGGCTCATCGCGCGCCGCAACCCCTCGGCCTCCCCGACGGTGAAGCCGGCGAGCGCGATCGCCACGTCGAGCACCTGATCCTGGAAGACGACGACGCCGAGCGTCGAGCGAAGCGGCTCCCGCAGTGCCTCATGGTCGACCGGATAGACGAACGTCGGATCCTCACGCAGCCGACGCCGATTCTCGATGTAGGGATGCACCGCCTTGCCCTGGATTGGACCGGGACGAACGAGCGCGACCTGCACGGTGAGGTCGTCGATCGACTCCGGCTTCGTGCGCAGGAGGCTCTGCATCTGAGCCCGGCTCTCGATCTGGAAGGTGCCGACCGTGTCCGCCTTCTGGATCTCGGCGAACACCGCCGTGTCGTCGAGTGGGATGCGCGAGAGGTCGATCGGCGAGCCGTAGGCCGCGGCGATGCTCTCGACGCACTCCTCGACGGCCGAGAGCATCCCCAGCCCGAGCAGGTCGATCTTGAGAAAGCCCGCATCGGCGCATGAGTCCTTGTCCCACTGACAGAGCTGGCGGCCGACCATCGCTGCGGGTTGCACCGGGACGAGATCGATGAGCGGACGTGTCGAGATGACCATGCCGCCCGGGTGCTGGGAGATGTGCCGTGGGAGGCCCGCGATCTCGGTCGTGAGAAACTGGAACGCCCGCCATCGCTTCGAGACGAGCTTGCGCTCGGCGTCCGGTAGGCCCGCCACCTCCTCGGCGATGCGTGAGGCATCCCAACCGTCGGTCAGCCGGGAAAGTCGCTCGAGCTCTGCTTGCGGCAGGCCGAGTGCCTTACCGACATCACGAATTGCGCCACGAGAGCGATAGGTGGCGAAGCTCGCAACGAGCGCGGCGTGCTCGTTCCCGTACCGCTCCGTCACGGCCACGATCAGCTTCTCGCGGATGTCGCGTGGGAAGTCGAGATCGATGTCGGGAACCGATGCCAGCTCACGGTTGAGGAAGCGCCCGAGCGAAAGCTCGTTGGCGACGGGATCGACGTGCGAGAGACCTGTCAGGTAACAGACGATCGAGCCGACGGAGCTGCCCCGCCCCCGACCGGGCGGCAGAAAGCGACGGGGTGAGCCGTGCCCTCGCACCTGGAGGGCACATTCCCGTGCCAGCTCGAGCACCTCCCAGTGGAGGAGGAAGAATCCGGCAAGCCCGAGCTCGTCGATGAGCTCGATCTCCTTCTCCAGGCGGATGCGTGCTCGTCGGAGCAGCTTCTGGTCGCTCGGCGGGTAGCGGTCGGCGAACGCGTCGTTGCAGATCTCCGCGAGCTGCCTGATCGCCGGCTCCTCGCCGTCCGAGAAGTCGGGATAGCGGTAGCCGAGCTCCTGGGTGAGGTCGAACTGCAGACGCTCCGCTATCTCGACGGTGCGGGAAGCTGCGGCAGGATCGATACCCGCGAAGCGCTCGGCGGCTTCTGCGGGAGCGCGCAGGAAGCTCTCGCGGTTTCCGCGTCGCTCCTGCTCACAGCCGTCGAGAGAAGTGCGGCAGCGGATCGCAACGAGCGTGTCCTGGAGCAGCGTGCGCCTGGGTGCGTGGGCGTGGACGTTGCCGGTGGCGACCGTGTCGACACCGAGATGCTCGGCAAGGTCACACAGAGCGGTGTTTCGGCGGACGTCGCCGCGCTCGTACGGCCGCTGGAGCTCGACGAGGAAGCTCTCGTGACCGAACGCGTGTGCCAGCTCGGCAGCCGCATTCGGATGGCGCATGGCTAGGCCGGTGCGGGCACAGCCGGAGAGGCAGATGAGGCCCTCGGCATGCTCTTCGACGAACCGCTGACCCACGGATGGCGCAAGCGGCTCGCGATCCTCACGGCCTTCCCGTCGAGTACCCGCATGCGCCTCGGTGAGGACGCGACACAGGTTCGCGTAGCCCCGACTCGTCTCGACGAGCAGCGTCACGTGCGAGCCGTTGCTGAGCGTCACCTCGGCACCGGTGATCGGCCGCACACCAAGTGCTTTCGCCGCATGCGCGAACTCGAGCGAGCCATAGACGCCGTCGTGGTCGGTGAGCGCGAGCGCCGGATAGCCGAGCTCGGCGGCCCGCGCTGCGAGCTCCTCGGGCAACGAGGCGCCGTCGAGAAACGAGTACGACGAGTGGCAATGGAGCTCGACGTACGTCATGCTTCCCGCACATGGGGCGGGTGATGAAGGAGTGGGTGCACGTGCCGACGACGCAGAGCGAGCGTTGGGTCGCGCTCGTGGAGCGGTCGATTTGAGGGGGAGACGTAACTGATCTCTCCGGGCCGCAGGGTGGCAGCACCCTGGATCCGCACGAACGCTACGAGGACATCGTCGACGCGATCTGCGCCTGGCACGACGACGCGCGCGCCGGGAAGGTGTTCGGGATGCCGTGCGTGAAGCGCGCCGGCAAGGTCGTGTTCGGCCTCTCCCGCACGGGGATGGTGTTCAAGCTGACCGATCCGGGCACCCACATGCGCGCCCTCGCCTTGCCAGGAGCACATCTCTTCGATCCGTCCGGCCGGGGTGAAGTGTTCCGGCAGTGGGTGGTCGTGCCTCCCGCGCAGGACGACGAGTGGGAAGCGCTCGGCTACGAGGCGCTCGGCCAGGATCACGCGGTACCGCCCGAGGCGCTCGAGGACGGAAGAGCGTGACCTCAGCATCCGGCTGAAGCCGGACACCCTCCACCACCCCTCTGCGGGTGCCGGGTCGAACCGAAGGTTCCAAGCTTCAGGATCCGCGCGAAGCGCAGCAGCAAGCATCGGCCTCAGGCCCTCATCCCCGCTGCGTGAACCAGCAGCCACGCTCTCGATCGCGATAGACGCACACGTTCTCACCCGACTCGAGCACGACCTCGTAGTAGCGACGGTCGATCGGCTCCTCCGTCCACCAGCGGTCGACGACGCGCCACTCCTCGCGTATGAAGGCGACCTGCTGGCGATTGACGACACATGGAGTGCCGTCGACGCCGTTCTCTACGAGCGCCGGGCGAGGCGTGTTGAGGCGCCCGGCGGTCGCGCGCGACAGTGCATGCGGCCGGCTCGCCCAGGATCCGCCGACGGTGTTCACGTGCAGCCTCCACACGCGGCGGGAAGAGCGGGTGAGGCTGAAGCCTCACCCCCCTCGCCACGCGTCACATATCGCGGGGTACGACGAGTGCGCGCGTTTCCGGAATACGCGACCACGGCGCCACCTCCACGACGGCGCACACCGAGCCCGAGCCGGTGCTGGCCCGCACCTGCCGCAGCCCTTCACGCAGCCGTCCGTCCATCTCCTCCCCCTCCGGAGGAACGAGCGCGAGCTGATTCCCAACATGATCGGCGAGCTCGACCGCCTCGAGTCGCAGCTCCAGCACCGGCCCCGGGATCTCGAGCAGCTTGGGGCCGAGCGCTGCCCGCAGCCGGCCACGCTCGGCGGTCGCCTCACGCAGCGTCGTTGCCCGCCGCCATGATCCTCCGCCCACGAGCCGGGCCGACACCGCCACCTTGCGCAGCGGCCGCCCTGCCCGCTCCGGTCGTGCAAGCAGCCGATCGAGCAGCGCCCCGAATGCCCGCCTCAACGTCAGCTCGTTCGCAACCGCCTCGGGGAAGGAGAGGGCCTCTGCCAGCTCTGCCGCAGGCGATCGCCCACGCACACGGGGTTGCG
>JANOFZ010000329.1:0-2708 GCA_031413935.1 Thermoleophilia bacterium
AAGGCCTGGCCGAGCTGAGCGTGGCCCGCCCGTAGTGCCTTTACCTCGGTGCCGCTGAGCACGATGCCCGCCTCGACGCGCTCGAGCAGCTCGTAGTCGTGCCGCGAGCGACGGTTCTCGGTGATGAGCTTGATTCCCAGCGGCTTGGAGCTCATTTCAGGATGACGCTTCGTCGTCGGGGCGTGATGGGTGCGTGCGATGCGAGGACGCAGGGAGTTCAGGTAGTAGCACTACCTGTTCGACCGAGGACGAAGCAGCGTGCGTGCCCAGCGCGTTCCGACGGCACAAGGCTTCATTCTGAAAGGGGCTCGATGCCACGGGCGGATTGTAGGGGTGACCGCGCCTGCAACCGCTAGGCTCGCCCCGTGCATGCTCTCGCTGACGTGATCCGCCCGCTCTACGGCGACTACCGCGACCGCGGCGACCTGCGCGACTGACGGCGGCGACGCCCTCGTCCCGTCCGCCTCGCTCAAGGAGATTTCACATGTCAACGACCACGCTGCTCGCCATCATCGCCACGACCTGGGGCATCGCAATGGCGCTCGCCCCGACGCTCCAGATCCGTCATATGGTTGCGATTCGTTCGTCCGCGGGGATCTCCATCCCCTATCTCGCCGTCCTCGTGATCGGGTTCGCGCTCTGGCTCGCGTACGGTATTTCGATCGGGAACCTGGCCCTGATCATCGCCAACGCGATCGCGTTCATCGTCGGCGCTACCACGATCGCCGTGGCTCGTCACTACCGAAGCTAGCGGGCGGGACAGGTCCCGCCCCTACGCGTGGGTTCTCAACGCCGGCCGAAACATCGATCGCACATCGGAAACCACGGGGCACACGTCTTTCCGCACTTTCGACAGCGCCCGATCGTCGGGTCGCGCACCTCGACGTGCAGTCGGGCGACGACGCGCGCTGCTGCCGCCTCCTCGAGTGCCGCGGCTCGCTCGATCGAGACACCGCCCACATCGGTGTACTGCAACGCAAACCAGCGCAGGATGCTTGCAGTTCGTCCAGCTTGCTCTGCCTCTTCGAGGGTGGCGTCGCGCAGGCGTGCGGGATCGAGCAGGAAGGTCAGCAGTGAGCGCTGCGCCGTATCTCCCGAGACGGCGAGCGCGAGCGTGGCGAGCAGCTCGGCGTTGTCCTCGTCCACGGGTGCGTTGATGAGCTTCCACGTGTCCTCGATCGTCAGCCGGCGGTTGCGCTCGATGAGACGTCTCTGGATCGCTGCGAGACGGCCGCGCAGCGGCCCGAGCGACTCGACCGAGAGCCAGCTCTCGTACGCCCAGGTTCGTGTTGCAACGCGGTGCCAGGCGGCGAGAGCTGCATCGAGGCGGCGTGGGTCGTCAGTTCCGAGGTCGGAAAGGCGCGGCCGAATGCGGGCCTCATCGACGATGCGATAGCCGAGATGCCCCGACGGGAGCAACACATGGGGCTGGAGGGCCTCCTCCACGATCGCCGGGTCGGCGTTCGCCCACGGCACGCCTGTGAGCACGCCCACATGGCCTCGCTCGACGAGGCCGAACCGGCCGGCCCGGCCGGCGATCTGTGCGAGCTCCCACGGCAGCAGATCCCTTCGGGACTCACCGTCGAATTTCGTCGTCTCGGCGAAGAGGAGCGTTTCGCAGGGGAGGTTAACCCCGTGCCCGAGGACATCGGTGGCAACTGTCACGTCGGACGTGCCTCCGAGAAAGCGATCGATCTCCTCGCGGCGCGAGCTCAGCGGCATCGCCCCGTACAACACGGATACGCGGCTCGGATGCAGGCGATTGATCTCTCCGGCGAGTGCGAGAACGGCTTTGCGGCTGAAAGCGACGACGACGGTTCCGGGCGTGAGGCCACGGAGAGCGCGTTCGCCGACGAACTCGAGCGGCAGCATGCGCTCGAACACCTTGATCTCCGCATCCGGAAACGCGTGCAGGACGAGCGGCTCCGCGTCGAGCGCTCCGAGCAGCAGGATGTGGCGGTAGTCGCCCGCGAGCAGCAGGCGTGTCCAGGCCGACCCGCGCTCGGGATCGTCCGCCCACTGCACCTCATCGAGCACGAGCACCTCGCCCGCGCTCGGCGCCATCTCGACGGTGCAGCAGATGATCGGAGCGGTGTCATTGACGCGCTCCTCACCGGTGACGAGGCCGACGGCATCGGCGCCGAGCTCGGCCGAGAGTCGCCGGTGCGCCTCCTGCGCGAGCATGCGCAGCGGACCCGCGTAGACGCCTCGCCCGCGCTCCTTGAGCACCTCGAGCGCGTGATAGGTCTTACCGGAGTTCGTCGGCCCGAGGTGGGCGACAACCGATTCGGGCTCGACACGCCGCTGCGGTAGCGAGATCTCGATCGCGCCCTCCGCACGCTTGACGGCCGCCTGGCCGCCAGCGGCGCGAGCGCGCAGATGGCGCTCGGAACGGCTCGGGCGCTTCGCCCGGCCGCGTCCGTGTCTGCGTCCGCCGGGCATGGAGTGAGGGTAGCGGCGGTAAACGCAGGAGACAGGCTAAAGCCTGTCACCGGATCCATCGCGGAATTCCCTCGACCCTACACCTTCAAGAAGCGGTGCAGCGTCATGCCCGAGCCGAGGGCCCCGACGCCGAGGCCGACCGTCAGAAGCGCAAGAGACGTGAGGCCGAACGAGAGCGCCTGCACGTCGTCCGTCGTGTCGATGTGCCCGAGGATCGCGGGAAGCGCGACCTGCTTGCCGATGAAGAGCAGGAACACGGCGGCGAC
>JANOFZ010000330.1:0-10880 GCA_031413935.1 Thermoleophilia bacterium
GCGGAGCGCAAGCCGCGGCAGGCGGAGCTTCTCGACCGGGTCGGGCTCACGGACGCTGCCGATCGCAAGGTGGGTGGCTACTCGGGCGGCATGAAGCGACGCCTCGACCTTGCGCTCGCTCTCGTGCATCGGCCGAGCATCCTCTTCCTCGACGAGCCCACCACCGGCCTCGACCCGCAAAGTCGGACAGCCCTCTGGGAAGAGGTCGCCCGCCTCGCTCGGGAGGACAAGGTGACGGTGTTTCTCACGACCCAGTACCTCGAGGAAGCAGACGTTCTCGCCGATCGGGTCGGAATCATCGACAACGGCAAGATCGTCGCGGAGGGAACCCCGAGCGCCCTGAAGGAGGAGATCGGCAGGCCGTCGATCCATGTCACTCCCTGTCGAGAGGAGGACAGGCCGCGGATCGCGGAGCTGATGAGGAGCTACGGCGAACCACTCGGGAGTGAGCGCGAGCTCGTCGTGCGACTGCGCGATGGAATCGGCCTCGTCGATGTGATCAGGGCGATGGATGCCGACGGCGTCGTCGTCGACGACATCGAGCTTCGAGCGCCCACGCTCGACGACGTCTTCCTGGCCAAGACCGGCCGGACCCTCGAAGGAGCGGCGACCGGGGAGGACGGGGCGTCGGCTCGATGAGCTCCCCCCTGCTGACGCAGGTCGGCGCACTCGCACAACGCTCGATCTTGCGCACGGCGCGACAGCCGGCGAGCGCGATCCCACCACTTATCTTTCCGGTTGCGCTCCTGCTTATGAACTCGGGGGGCCTGAAGGCGTCTACGCAGCTCCCCGGCTTTCCGACCGACTCCTTCTTCGCATTCGCGCTCGCCGTCCCGTTCATCCAGGGCGCGCTGTTCTCGACGATGAACGCAGGAACGGATCTCGCACGCGACATCCAGACCGGGTTCTTCTCGAGGCTCTCGCTCACACCGGTGCGCGGCTCTGCGCTCCTCGCGGGGCAGATCGCGGGCATCGTCGTCCTCGGAATTCTGCAGGCCGTGTTCTACATCTCCGTGGGATTGCTCCTCGGCGTCCGCTTCGCATCCGGGCCGGCCGGTATCGCCCTGCTGCTCGTGTACGCCGCACTTGTCGCCGTGGGCTTCGGGGCGCTCGGCTCCTTCCTCGCTCTCCGCACCGGCTCCGGGGAATCGATCCAGGGTCTCTTCCCCGCGTTGTTCGTCTTCCTCTTCATCTCCTCGATGAACACGCCTCGCGATCTGATCGCTGTTCCGTGGTTCCGCTTTCTCGCATCGATCAACCCCGTCTCCTATCTGATCGAATGCGTCCGCAGCTTGATCATCACGGGCTGGGATGCACGTGCGCTCGCGCTCGGATTTTCAATCGCGTTCGCCCTAGCGGTCGTCGCGATCATCGCCGCTAGCTGGGCTCTGAGCCGCAGACTGGAGCGAACGTGAGGCTCTGGGGCGTGACCTCCGGTGTCGCCTGGCGGACGTTGAAGAACGTGATCACGACGCCGTCGCTTCTCCTCCCGTCGCTGATGTTCCCGCTCTTCTTCTTCGTCGCCTTCGCGGGCGGGCTCTCGCAGGTGCAGAACGTGCCCGGGTTCGACTACCCGAACGGGTATACCGCGTTCCAGTTCGTCTTCGTCCTTCTCCAGTCGGCGGCCTTCGGTGGGGTCTTCACCGGCTTCGGCGTCGCACGCGATTTCGAGGGCGGCTTCGCGCGGCGGCTGATGCTCGCCTCGCCGAACCGGACGGGCATCGTGCTCGGCTACGCCCTCGCGGCGGTTGTTCGCTGGTTCATCACCGCGACCCTCTTGACCGTCATCGCGCTGGCCTCGGGAATGAAGGTCGGCGGCGGGCCTGTCGACCTGATCGGGCTCTACACGCTCGCCTTGATCATCAACGTCTGCGGCTTCCTCTGGTCGGCGGGGATTGCCATGCGCCTGCGGACGATGCAGGCAGGACCGCTGATGCAGATGCCCGTGTTCCTCCTCCTCTTCCTCGCACCGGTCTACGTACCGCTTGCGCTCCTCGGGGGTGCGATGCACGCCGTAGCGAAGTTCAACCCGATCACCTACGCACTCGGGACGGGCCGGGGTCTCCTTGCCGGCGACGCGACCCAGGTCGGCCTCGCCTTCGGCCTTGCGCTTGCCCTCGCCATCGTGTTCTCGGTGTGGGCTTTGCGTGGCCTGCGCTCGGCCGAGGCAGCCGGGTAGTGCGCCGTACCTCCGGAACGGTGCACTAATGTCCCACGATGCGAGCCTGGCCCGGAGAGCCGTTTCCCCTCGGCGCAACCTGGGACGGGAGCGGCACCAACTTCTCGTTGACCTCGGAGAACGCCGAGCGTGTCGAGGTCTGTCTCTTCGACGCCGATGACCGGGAGACGCGCTGCGTGCTGGCGCGCCACACGGCGCACAACTGGCACGGCTACCTCCCCGGCGTCGGGCCCGGGCAGCGCTACGGCTACCGCGTCTCCGGCCCCTGGGCGCCCGAGCGCGGCCACCGGTTCAACCCGCACAAGCTCCTCATCGATCCCTACGCGAAGGCGATCGAAGGGCCTGTGCTGTGGAACCGCGGACGTACGCTCGCCTACGCAGACGGCGACGACCTCGTGATCGACACGAGCGACGATGCAGCGGCGATTCCCAAGTCGGTCGTGATCGACGAGTCGTTCGACTGGGAGGATGATCGCCTCGTCTGTCGGCCGTGGAACGAGACCGTGATCTACGAGCTTCACGTCAAGGGATTCACACAACTGCTCGAGGGCGTTCGAGACGATCTCCGTGGCACCTACGCGGGGCTCGCTTCGGACGCTGCGATCGCGCATCTCATCGACCTCGGCGTCACGGCCGTCGAGCTGTTGCCGATCCATCACATCGCCGACGAGCACGCACTCCAGGAGCGCGGATTGACGAACTACTGGGGGTATTCGACGATCGGGTTCCTCGCCCCTCACGCGGGGTACGCGGCGACAGGGGTGCACGGACAGCAGGTGCGTGAGTTCAAGGGGCTCGTCAAGGCCATGCACCGTGCCGGGATCGAGGTGATCCTCGACGTCGTCTACAACCACACCGCGGAGGGCAATCACCTCGGCCCGACCCTCTCGTTCCGGGGCATCGACAACGTCGCCTACTACCGGACGATGCCGGACGATCCGCGCTACTACAAGGACTTCACGGGCACCGGCAACTCTCTCAATCCTGTGAATCCGTCGGTCCTGCGGCTGATCATGGACTCGCTGCGGTACTTCGTCACCGAGTGCCACGTTGACGGATTCCGGTTCGATCTCGCCTCCGCGCTTGCGCGCGAGTTCCACGATGTCGACCGACTGTCGGCCTTCTTCGACATCATTCACCAGGATCCGATCCTCTCGCAGGTCAAGCTCATCGCCGAGCCGTGGGACGTCGGAGAGGGTGGCTACCAGGTCGGCAACTTCCCGGTGCTCTGGACCGAGTGGAACGGGATGTACAGGGACACGATGCGGGACTTCTGGCGCGGCCGCACGGCGGTCGCGTCGTTCGCCCGTCGGTTCACCGGCTCGAGCGACCTCTATCAGCTGGACGGCCGCAAGCCCTTTGCCTCGATCAATTACATCACCTGCCACGACGGGTTCACGTTGCGCGATCTCGTCACGTACGAGGAGAAGCGCAACGATGCGAACCTCGAGGGTAACGAGGATGGCACGACCGACAACCGCTCGTGGAATTGCGGCGTGGAAGGCGAGACCGACGACGTCGAGGTGAACGTCCTCCGCGACCGTCAGCGTCGTAACTTCCTCGCGACGCTGCTTCTCTCCCATGGCGTGCCGATGCTGATGGCGGGCGACGAGATCGGGCGAACCCAGCAGGGCAACAACAACGCCTACTGCCAGGACAACGAGATCAGCTGGGTCAGCTGGGAGCAGGATGACTCCGCGCGTTCCCATCTCGCCTTCACGAAGAGACTGATCGCACTTCGCCATGCGCATCCGGTCTTCCGGAGACCGTCCTTCCTCACGGGGTTGGAGCACGAGGACTCCGGCGCGCCCGACGTCTGGTGGTTCCGGCCCGACGGGCGCGCGATGACGCGTGGTGACTGGGAGCGGGGAGACGCCTCGGCGCTCGGTGCGTTCCTGAACGGAGCCGAGATCATGGACGAGACCCGCGAGGGCGACCCGATCGTGGGCGACTCGTTCCTCGTGCTCTTCAACGGTTGGCGCGACGCGCTGACGTTCACGCTACCGCCCGTGCGCTTCGGCCGTCGCTGGGTCCATGAGCTGTCATCGGCTGAGCCGGATCTTGCCGCCGGTGCGTGGGTGAGCCCGGCACGTGGCCACGTCGAGGTGGAGGGGCGCTCGATCGTCGTTCTCCGTCGCCTCGCGTGAGTCGGGAGGAGACTGCGATGGAAGAGCGTATCGCAGCCTCCTCCCTCTGATGTTTTCTGCACGCTTCGCGTGATCTGAGAGGCACGCTTGCGGCCCTGTCAACACGGCAAGGGGGTAGTGCACGCCCGCGTGCAACGCTCGCGTCAAGCGGTGGATCCAGGCTAAGGGTTGAGGCGCGTGTCCGTACGCTCTTCCGCCGCGGCACCCCCCTCCCCCAGGAGTCGCACGCAGACGTCGACGACGGCCGGGTCGAACTGTGAGCCGGCCCCTTTGAGGAGCCGCCGGTGTGCCTCCTCGACGGGGAGTGCGTCGCGGTACGGGCGGGTCGTCGTCATGGCGTGGAATGCGTCACAGACGAAGATGATGCGAGCCTCGAGCGGTATCTCCTCGCCCGCGAGCCCATCGGGATACCCCATCCCGTCGTAGCGCTCGTGGCAGGCGCGGACGATAGGGCGAACGTGCTCGAGCTGATCAATCGGAGCCAGGATCTGCTCGCCGAGAGCGGGGTGCGTCTCGATGATCTCCCGCTCCTCGTCGGTCAGAGGGCCGGGCTTGGAGAGGATCGCCGACGGAATTCCGATCTTGCCGATGTCGTGGAAGAGCGCTCCGAGCTCGACGCGCTTCAGGGCCGCTGCATCGAGGCCCAGATCCTCTCCGACCCGTACCGAGATGTCCCGAATCCACTGGGCGTGCGTGGATGTGTACTCGTCCTTTGCCTCGAGAGCGTTCGCGAGCGCTTCGACCGTGGAGAGGAACGTTCGCTCGAGGCTCTCGAACGAGAGCGCGTTCGTCAGCGCGAGCTTCGCCTGCCCGGCGATCGCACTCAGGAGCTCGAGCTGTCGACCGTCCAGGCTGTCGGCGCTGTCGAGTGCGATCGCGATCGCTCCCCACCCGGTATCGAGGCTGATCGGCACGACCGCATATGCGTCGGCGAGGACGCCATCGAAGTGATCCTCGACGGCGTCCTCGTACGCGGCGCGCGTGACCACGAACGGCTCTCGGTTTCTGGAGAAGATCGCTGCTGCTGCAGCGGGCACGCGGTCACCGATCTGTGCCGAGACGATGACGCCAGGTGCCGCCCAGGCTCCACGGCAGACGACATCGCTTCCGCCGTGCTCGCTCTCGGGGAGCCAGACGGATGCACGTTCGACACCAAGGATGCGGGCCGCGCCACGGGCAATGCGCTCGACGACGTCATCGAGCTGGACGCCGGACGAAAGCTCGCGGGAGAGCTCGAGGAGTGCCTTTGCTCCCTTCGCCTCGCGCCGCTCGGCTTCGTAGAGCCTCGCGTTGACGAACGCCACCGACGCGTGGCCAGCGAGAACCTCGAGCAGGCGCTGGTCGTCGGCGTCGAACTGATCGAGACCGAGCTTCGAGATGACGAGAACTCCGACGACATCGGCGCCGTAGCGCAGGGGAACCGCCAGAAGCGACTCCGCGATCTGCGCCGTGCCTTCGATGTGATGCCCGATCCCGCAGTGCGCGGCATCGCCCGTGAGAAACGCCTCTCCGGTTGCTGCGACGTGCCCGGTGATTCCGACTCCAACCTTTGTCGCGAGTACGTCCAGCGCGAGATCGCTGCCCTGTGTCAGGTCGCCGCGGAACGCGACCGGGCGGAGGTCGTCTCCGTCTCGCAGGAAGACGCGACAGTTGTGGTAGTCGATCAGCTGCCGAAGTTCGTCTGCGACGGTAGCGCCGATCTCGTCGATCTCGAGCAGACGCGTCAGCCTGCTCGAGACGCCGTGCAGCTTCTTCAGATGGGCGAGCGAGCGGACGTCGGCGCTCCGGGGTGCCACAGCCTCCGGGCGCTCGCTCTCGTCCTCGTGGAAGACGACGATCTGGCTCTTCCCTCGGGCCTTGGCCGTCATCATCGCGAGCTCGGCACACGCGACGAGCTCCCGTGGGTTCGCGGCGTGTTCGGGGCCGATGGCGATGCCGATCGAGACCGTCATGGGACCAACAGGGTCGAAGGCCGCGAGGGCGGTACGCTCCGCGACCCGCTCGGCGAGTGCGTGAGCAACACTGAGATCACCCGCCGGGAGGATGATCGCGAACTCCTCGCCACCCGTCCGGCACACGTCGTCAGTCTGGCGTACGGTCGACTTGAGCTCGGTAGCCAACTCGGCGAGGACATGGTCGCCCACCGCGTGGCCGTAGATGTCGTTGACGCGCTTGAAGTCGTCGAGATCGAGCATCAGCAGCGCGACGGTGCCGTGCTCGGCGGAGGCCCGAACGACCTCGTTCCGTAGACGCTCGTGAAACGCCCTGTGATTCCAGAGGCCGGTCAGTGGGTCGGTCTGCGCCTGCAGTTCGAGGCTGGCCCTCACCTGCGCATTGTCGAGGGCAAGGGCCGCAGCGTCGCCGAAGCGGACGGCAAGCTGAAACTCCTCCTCCGTGAACTCGTCCAGGCCGACGCGATAGATGTTGAGCGCGCCCTTGATGCCACCGCGTGCGATCAGCGGTACGGCAATGAGCGACTCTGGGTCGGGCGGTGTGCCTTCGACAAAACGAACGCGCGGATCGAGATCGGCGCGGTTTGCGAGGACGGGCACGCGATGCTCGACCGCCCACCCGGTGATCCCCTCACCGAAGCCGAACGGCTCGTCGGCGATCACCTCGTCGGCGTAGTCGCCGCGGGCGAAGACGCCTCGTAGCTCGCGTGCCGTCACGTCGGCCTCGTAGAAGGCGAGGTCGTCGTGGGGGATGAGATCGCTGACGGTGTCGGCGATACGCTCGAGCAGCGCGTCGAGGGACTGCTCCGAGAGGACGTCGTGGAAGACGTCGGCGAGTCGACGATAGGACTCGACGAGCGCGAGCGCAGAGGCCGAGCCGTTGTCGCCGGCGCGGACCTGGGCCGACGACAGGACACGGGTGTTCGGGGGAGGAGTCACGGCGTGTTTCCATTTCATCGGCGCTGAACGAATCTGGCTTGAGTCCATGCATCCCCGTGCCGATCTGAAGGCTTGATGTGGATCATCCAGATCAAACCTCTTGGTAGGAGATGGGAACGAGGGTGTCGAATCACACTTCTGTGAAATGCAGGGCATTTCTTGCCGTGGTTGCCTGCGCGCTGACGCTGCCGGGCGCAGCGGGTGCAGGTGTCAAGGTCTGGTTTTCGGCCGAGGGAAAGCCCGTGCCCGTGATCCGAGACGGGACAACGATCGAGGCGGCGGTCGAGCAGCTTCTCGTCGGACCGACGGCGACGGAGCGCAGCCGTGGGATTCGCTCGGCGGTACCGCGTCGGACACCTCTCCGCTCCGTCACGATCTCTCGCAGGGTCGTCACGGTCGATCTCGGAGCACGGTTCGCGGCAGGGAGAGACGAGACCGCGCTCCAGGGTCGTGTGGGGCAACTCGTCCGCACCGTCCGGAGCATTCCCGGCGTCCTCGCAGTTCGCGTGCTCGTCGAGGGCGGCGTTCCAGTCGGTCTCTTCCCAGGATATGACCTCCGTCGCCCGATCACGGTTGCCGTCGAGCGGGCGACTTCGCCGCCGGAAACTCGTGATCTGCAGCAGCAGCTCGTGGATCTCGGCTTCCTCGACAAATCGGGCGCGACGGGCATCGTCGACTACCAGACGTCGACCGCGTTGCTCGGCTTCCAGAAGTGGGCCAACCTGACGCGCGACGGCACGCTCGGCTTCGCAACGGTCGCTGCGCTCGTACGCGCAACGCGTCCGTTGCCCGCGCTCCGTGCACCCGGCAGACGGATTGAGGTACAGCTTCGGCGCCAGGTGGCACTTCTGATCCAGGACAACAAGGTCGTCCGTGCAGTCCATATCTCCTCGGGAGCTGGCGGCGCGACGCCACGCGGCTCGTTCCGCGTCTACCGCAAGGAGCGGTACTCCTGGTCGGTGCCGTTCAAGGTCTGGCTCCCGTGGGCGAGCTATATCACCGGCGGGATCGCGTTTCACGAGTTCGCTTCGGTGCCGACGTATCCGGCTTCGCACGGCTGCATCAGGGTGAACCGCTACGACGCTCCCATGCTGTTCGGATTCGCCGAGTCGGGAACGCGTGTCGACGTCTTCGACGAGGCCGCTCTCGCATGACCCCGCGCTCCGCGATCGGTGCGCTGATCGGCGCGTTCGGAGTCGTCGTCGGAGTCGTCGGCTGCGCCGTGATCGCGGCAGCTGTGCTCGTCGCACTCGGACTTCCGGCGCAGAGCCGTGCAGACGATGTTCCTCTCGTGCCGGCGATTCCGGTGCCGCGACCGAGCACGCTCGTTGTCGCGCTCGATCTCCGTGACCCGGTGCGCCAGGCGGGCGTCGTGAAGGGCGCCGACGTGATCCTCGCGCGCGGTCTCGAGGTCGACATCGCGAGGGAGATCGCGCGACGCGTGGGGATTCCCAAGGTCCGCTTCGTCTACGTCCGACCGGCCACCCGACTTCTTGCCGCCGAGGCTCCACCGTGGCACCTCGGGATTGCCTCCATTCGGGCGACGTCGAAAGCTTCAGCTGTGGCTGATCTCAGCGATCCCTACCTCGGCACCGATCAGGCCGTCGTGCTCCGGCGAGGTCTGTCCCGCCTCGCGACGCTCAGCGAACTCCGGTCGCTGCGGCCGTGCGCGCTCCGGGGAAGTGACGGCTCGCGTGCACTCGCGACCGTCGTTTTGCCCCGTTCGACGGCAATCCTGCCGACGAGCCCGGAGCGTCTCTTCCAGCTCGTCCAGACGGGAGTCTGCGACGCGGCGCTCGTCGATGCAGACGAGGTTGGCCGGTTCGTCGCCGGTCGCGGCGGGTTGCTCGGCCCGGTGAACGCGCGCGTCGAGTTCGGTGACGGCTACGTCCTCTCGATCACCCCGGGAGGGCCGATCGCGGTCGTCGAAGTCGGGCGTGCGTTGCGGAGGATGCGCGCCGACGGAACCATGCACCGACTCACGCGAACGTGGCTGCAGATCGATCCGGCGCGTCTGCGCGTCCTACGCTAGGTACCGGATCTCGAGTTAGACGCGAGCCGGTGTGACGGTGAAGCTGCTCTTTCCCAGCAAGGCGCCGTAGACAGCAGCCGAGCGAGGGCCGACGCCCGGCCAGACGTACCACGTGTATACGCCAGGCTTGAGCGTGTACGAGCGCTTGTCGTACGCCCACCGGCTCTTCAGCGGCAGACGTGCGACCGCCGGCCACGCGGACAGGACTTTCTTCCCGCTGCGGTAGAGCTGGACGTTGAAGTACGGCGCGGAACGAACCTTGGCCCACCGGAGAACCGGCGGTTTCGTGACCTTTGCGCCCGGTCGTGGTGAGGCGAGGAGTAGGGCTACCGGGGTCGCGGTCACGACAACAGACTGCGACAAGTTTCCGGCCTTGTCGAAGGCGACGAGCTCGTAGCGGTACGCCACCCCGTTCTCGAGTCCTCGATTCGTGAAGGTGTTGGCGAGCCCGGCGAACACGGTGGTTCCAGCAGTCGACCCGACGGTCGTACGGACGATCCGAATCGACTTGAGATCGGCGGCTGTCGGGGGCACCCACGTCAGGACAACCTTGCCGTCGCTGGCGGTGGCCTTGGCGTTGCGCACGGAACCGGGCGGGGTGAAGTCCGGTGGCGGGGCCTTCTTGCCCTGCTCGAGGACGGTGAGTGTCACGTTCTTCTGCGACTGGTTCCCGGCCGCGTCGCGGGCGGTGACGACGATCTTGGTGATACCGATCGGAAGCTTCTCCGGGGTCGTTGTCGTCACGGTCGTGCCCGAGATGAGATCCGATGCGGAGATACCCGACAGATACGACGCAACGGCGGGATCGGTGCGCGCGATTCCCGAGGCATCGATCGCCGTGAACGACGCGTCTGGCGCGTTGATCGACGGGGCAGTCGTATCGCGGACGGTGACGTCAAAAGAGAGCGTGCCGATGTTGCCGAGGGCATCGGGGGCGGTGCACGTCACTGTCGTCTTGCCAAGCGAAAACCGCGTGTTTGAAATGGGTGCGCAGACGATTGCCCCGGGGAGTAGGGCCAGCCCGGCATCAGAGCCCGAGACGCTGAACGCGACCTTCGTTCCGGAAGGGCCGTCCGCCTCGACAGTGAGATTGCCGGGCCCCGTGAGAACTGGCGCTGTCGTGTCGACCGTCCAGGTGGCCGTTGCGGGAGTCGGGTCGACGTTTCCGGCCACGTCGGTCGCCTTGATGGAAATCGTGTGCGGCCCGTCGGCCAGGGCGACGAGACCAACGGGGGAGGTGCACGAGTTGAAGCCTCCGGAGTCGAGGTTGCACGCGAACGCCGCCGTCCCGTCGGTCGAACCGAAGGTGATCGTGAGTGCCGCGGTCGCGATTGTCGCCGGCACGGCCGGGGAGATTGTTGTGGAGGGCGCCGCGGTGTCGACGGTGAACGCCTGGCTTGCGGCGGCGCTGGCGGTACCGAGAGCATTTGCGGCCGTGACGTAGAAGGTGTGGGCGCCGTCGGCGAGTGTGGTGGCGGTGAACGTGCCGCCGTTGCAGGGCGTGGTGGGTGTTGGGTCGTCGACCGCACAGTTGAACGCCGTAGCGCCCGCAGAACTGAACGCGAAGGTCGGCGTACCATCGCTCGTCGCACCGCTCGGCCCGGTCGAGATCGTCGGCACCGGCGGCGCCG
>JANOFZ010000331.1:0-1655 GCA_031413935.1 Thermoleophilia bacterium
CGCAGAGCGAACAGCGCGGATTCGTGGCGAGGAGCGAGACGAGGTCGCAGCTCGCGTCCACGATTCGGTTCTGCAGACGCTCGCCCTGATCCAGCGCCATGCCTCGGAGCCGCGCAAGGTCGCCACCTATGCGAGGCGGCAGGAACGCGAGCTTCGCGGCTGGCTCTACGGCGACCGCTCGACCGACGGTTCCGACACGCTGTCCAGCCTCCTGGCCACAGCGGCAGCCGACATAGAGGAGCTCTACGACGCCCGCGTCGAGCTTGCGAGCTCCGGCGACTGTTCTGCCAACGAGAGCATCGCAGCTCTCGGCCTCGCCGCACGCGAGGCGATGACGAACAGCGCCAAGTACTCCGGGGCCGGGCTCGTCGATGTCTATTCCGAGGTGAGCGACGTGCGCGTCTCGGTTTTCGTGCGGGACCGGGGCGTCGGCTTCGACCCGACATCCGTCTCCGCAGACCGCCGCGGCATCTCCGACTCGATCGTGGGACGCATGCAGCGCGCAGGCGGCACGGCCACGGTCACGAGCGCGCCAGGCGACGGCACCGAGGTCGAGCTCACTCTCTCGAGGAGCGAATCGTGAAGCGCCGCGTCGTCCTCGTCGACGACCACCACCTCTTCCGCTCGGGCGTCAGAGCCGAGCTCGGGGAGAGCGTCGAGGTCGTCGGCGAGGCCGGAACGGTTGCCGAAGCCGTGCCGTTGATCCGCGAGCTCGACCCCGACGTCGTGCTACTCGACGTTCATCTCCCGGACGGTGGCGGCGACGCGATCATCAATGCCGTCGCACCCGATCGACCCGGTGTGCGCTTCCTTGCCCTGTCGGTCTCGGATGCGGCGGAGGACGTGATCGCCGTGATCCGCGCGGGCGCCCGCGGCTACGTGACGAAGACGATCTCAGGGGACGAGCTGACGAGCGCGATCGAACGAGTCGCAGAAGGAGACGCGGTGTTCTCCCCGCGCCTCGCCGGATTCGCACTCGACGCGTTTCGCGACGGTGAACGCGTCGGCGGCGATGCGGAGCTCGACGAGCTGACCCCGCGCGAGCGCGAGGTGCTCCAGCTGATCGCGCGCGGCTACATGTACAAGGAGATCGCCGCCCGGCTCAACCTGTCGGTGAAGACGGTCGAGAGCCACGTCTCGAGCGTCCTCCGCAAGCTCCAGCTCTCGAGCCGTCACGAGCTGACGCGCTGGGCGACGCAGCATCGACTCGTGTAGTGCGCCGTGCTCTCACACTCCTCGCCCTCGTCCCGTGGGCATGGTGCGTCCTCGTCGCCGCACTCGACCGACGACACCGCCTCTCGCTCGACGACGTCGAGCCGCTGGCCGACGGCCCATTCCTGTCCGTGATCGTGCCCGCACGGGACGAGGAGCGTGGCGTGCGGACGGCGATCGCCTCTCTGGCGGCCCAGGAGTACGGTGCGCTCGAGGTGATCGTCGTCGACGACGAGTCGTCGGACTCCACCGCCGCCGAGGCGCGAGCAGCGGCGACCGATCGTGTCCGCGTCGTCTCGGGTCGTCCTGTCCCGCCGGGCTGGGTCGGCAAGTCGTGGGCGTGCCATCAGGGGTTCGAGCTCGCACGAGGGGAGTGGCTCCTGTTCACGGACGCCGATATCCGTCACGCCCCCGACACGATCGGGCGGGCACTCGCGCTCGTC
>JANOFZ010000332.1:0-1771 GCA_031413935.1 Thermoleophilia bacterium
CTGCACGCGCTTGCCGACCTCCTTCCCGCTCGAGACGTCGTGCGTGCGGAGTGGCTCACCCACGATACGCCCGACCGAGTGCCTCGGGTTCAGTGACGAATAGGGATCCTGGAAGACCATCTGCATCCGCCGGCGAACAGGCCTCAGGTCGTTGTCGCTCATTGTCGTGATGTCGATCCCGTCAAAGGTGATCCGGCCCGACGTCGGCTCATAGAGGCGCAGAATCGCGCGCCCGAGCGTCGACTTGCCGCACCCGGATTCACCGACCAACCCGAGCGTTTCGCCCCGCTCGATCGTCAGCGAGACACCGTCGACGGCCTTCACGTCACCGACGTGGCGGTTGAACAGGATGCCGCTCGTGAGTGGAAACCACACCCGAACGTCATCCAGCTCGACGAGTGGCCCACCGCTCGACCCCGTCACGCCGATGCCTTTAGCCGCGACCGCTGCCACATGTCCTCGTCTGGCGGGTTGAAGCAGGCCGCGCTGTGCTCCTGCTCCATCACGCCGAGCTCGGGCAGCTCGACCGTGCAGCGCTCGGTGCGGTACACACAGCGGGGAGCGAAGGGGCAGGATGCCGGTGGGCTGAGCATGTTGCGCGGCTGCCCGGCGATTGGCTGCAGCGCCTGCACGCGCCCCACGTCGAGACGAGGAACGCTCTGTAGCAGGCCAAGCGTGTACGGGTGCCGCGGACGTGCGAAGACGGGGCCAGCGGTTCCCGTCTCGACGAACGTGCCAGCGTACATCACGTTGACACGGTCACACATGCCGGCCACGACCCCGAGATCGTGTGTGATCATGATCAACGCGGCACCCTGGTCGCGGACGAGAGTCCGCAGCAGGTCGAGGATCTGCGCCTGGATCGTGACGTCGAGCGCCGTCGTCGGCTCGTCCGCGATCAGGAGCTTCGGCTCGCAGGCGAGAGCCATCGCAATCATCGCCCGCTGGCGCATTCCGCCGGAGAACTGGTGGGGGTAGTCCTTCAGTCGCGACTTCGCGCTCGGAATGCCGACCTGATCCAGCAGCTCGGTCGCGCGAACGTTCGCCGCGCTGCGGTCCATGTCGAAATGCTTTTCGAGCACCTCCCGGATCTGCTTGCCGATCGTGAGCACCGGGTTCAGGCTCGACATCGGGTCCTGGAAGATCATTGCGATCTCCTTCCCCCGGATCTGGCGCATCTCGCGATCGGATAGCTCGAACAGCTCGCGGCCCGCGAACCGGGCCGTCCCACCGGCGACCCGTCCTGCACGGGGCAGGATGCCGAGGAGCGCGAGGGATGTGACGCTCTTGCCGCAGCCCGACTCGCCCACGATCCCGAGCGTCTCGCCGGCGGCGATCTCGAACGAGATGCCGTTGACAGCGTAGATCGTGCCGCGGTCGGTCCAGAACTCGACGCGCAGGTCGTCGACGGCCAGGAGTGGGTCGGTGCTCGACTCAGACACGGTCGCGCAGCTTCGGGTCGAGTGCTTCGCGCATTGCGTCACCGATCAGGTTGAAGCCGAGGACGACGATCACGATCGCGAGGCCCGGAAACAGCGCCAAGAAGGGTGCTGTTTGAAGGTAGAGGTTCGCGTTCGTCAGCATCGTGCCCCACTCGGGCGTTGCGGGATCCTGCGGGCCGAGCCCCAGGAAGCCGAGCCCGGCGACATCGATGATCGCTGTTGCGAGGGCCAGCGTGCCGGCCACGATCACCGGCGAGATGGAGTTCGGAATGATGTGCCCCGTGAGGATCTTTCGCCGCCGGACACCGACCGACCGCGCGGCAAGCGCG
>JANOFZ010000333.1:0-4233 GCA_031413935.1 Thermoleophilia bacterium
GCGGCAACTTCTTCGGTGAGATCGCCCTCGTCACCGATGCTCCACGCACCGCGACAGTGACCGCGACTACGCCCGCACGGGTGCTCGTGATCACGGGTCAGGCCTTCCAGCGTGTCCTCACCGAGACGACGACGATTCAGCCCAAGGTGCTCGCTGCACTCGCGGAGCGCGCCGCAGCGACGTCGCAGTAGAGCTCGCGTCGGACGACGGAGTAGGCTTTCTCACCATGACGTTCGAGGTCGCGGCCGAGGGCTACGACCGGTTCATGGGCCGGTACTCGACGCAGCTCGCGCCTCAGCTCGCGGAGTTCGGCGGCGCTCGCGCCGGTCAGCGACTGCTCGACGTCGGCTGCGGGCCAGGCGCGTTGACGGCGGAGCTCGTCGACCGGGTTGGAGACGGTGCAGTTTCAGCCGTTGACCCTTCCGAGGCATTCGTCGCGGCGGCGAGTGTGCGCTATCCGGGGGTCGACGTTCAGCTCGCAGCTGCCGAGAGCCTCCCCTTCGCCGACTCCTCCTTCGATGGAGCGTTCGCCCAGCTCGTCGTGCATTTCATGGCTGACCCGGTCGTCGGATTGCGCGAGATGAGGCGCGTGACCGCCGCTGGAGGGAGGGTCGCCGCAAGCGTCTGGGATCACGCCGGAGATCGAACGCCGATCGCGGTCTTCTGGCAGGCCGCTCGCGAGCTCGACCCGAGCGTTCACGGTGAAGCCGAGCTCGCCGGCGCACGCGACGGCCACCTCGCCGAGCTGCTCGCGGCCGCCGGATTGACGTCGATCGAGGAAACGACTCTTGCGGCCTCGTGCCGATTCGCGAGCTTCGACGAATGGTGGGAGCCGTTCACCTTCGGTATCGGCCCGGCAGGGGCCCACGCTCGGGAGCTCGATGAGAGCGCTCGACAGGAGCTGCGTGCGGGGTGCGAGCGACTCTTGCCAACGGCGCCGTTCACCGTGGACGCAGTCGCGTGGGCAGCTCGGGGTACCGCCTAATACCCGTCGAAAACGGGGCAACCGGATCCGGACCGCCTACAATGACCATCATGAGGGAGGCGAGCGCGAGCGAAGGCCCATCGGCGGCGGAGCTGATCTCCGGAAAGATCGTCGAGCTCGGGGACTGGCGCGGGGAGACTCTCGGCAGGATGCGCATGCTCATCAAGGAAGCAGTCCCGGACGTCGTCGAGGAGTGGAAATGGAGAGGGACTCCGGTCTGGTCGCGCGACGGCATCCTCTGCACCGGCGAGTCCTACAAGAAGGTCGTGAAGCTCACGTTCGCGAAGGGCGCGTCTCTGCAGGATCCGGCCCGTCTGTTCAACTCGAGCCTAGACGGCAACGTCCGCCGCGCGATCGACATCCACGAGGGAGAAGACGTTGACGCGTCGGCCTTCAAGGCGCTCGTTCGCGAAGCGCTCGCCCTCAACAGTTCTGGCACATCCAAACCGTCGAGGACGAAGTCCTGAGGGATTACTGAGGGATTCCGCCCCCGGGGTTGTCCGACATCGGCGTGACCGAGGTGGGCAACGCTACGGCGCGCCGGTGTCCCGCGTTGCGTCAGCCGATCGTCCGAGACCGAGCTCTCGTTTCGCGCGGTGCGCGTACATTCCCCCGGCGATCAGGATGATGAGCGCGAGGAAGCCGTGCAGCCCGTTCACCCAGCCGCCCGGTTCGTCGGTGTTACCGAGGAACGCGAGCTGCGCGATCGAGAGCACGAGGAACCCGATCGCGGTTCCGACGGCCTTCCCGTTTCCCCACCACGCCCAGATCGCCCCGATCACGATCGCCAGCTCGCCGATGTGGACGAACATCGAACCGAACCCGTGCGCATCGAGCGCGCCGTCGCCGGCGCCGCGAACGTACGCGCTGATCGCGAACGCCTGCCAGAGCACAGAGAGAACGACGAGCACTCCCCCGACGAATACGATCCAGAGTGGCGTCCGCCGCATGCGCGCGATTATACGATCGTCGTGGCAAGTCGGTCAACCCCGATGGCTCGAATCGTTGCGTCACGGTCCTTCGCACGACTACCCCGCGTCAGTGCGGCGCCTCACAACGTTACGCCTGTCTGCCCCCGAAACGACATGCTCGTCTGCGCCAGTGTTCGGGAGTCACCCGGCGACGTGGGGCAGCGGCCATCGCGTCGGAGGCGGGACGCGCTGCGCGTCCCGCCTCCGTGCACTAGTCCCTGACGTAGTAGGCGCGGCCCACGCCGTCAAAAGCGGCCGCTATTGCGGCAGCAGTTCCTGAAAGCGTCGTCCCGAGCCACAGGGGCATGGATCGTTGTTGCCGAGGCGCTCGACCAATTCCTTCACGCCTCCCTTGATACTACGATCGCCGCGCTTGACCCCGGTCTCCGACGCGAATCCTCGCCGCCGCTTGCTCATCGGCTCGAAAGGAGAACTCGTCCGCTGCTTGCCGCCTGGTCATCTGAGGTTCCCCCTCTCTAGTGTGCGACGCGCCCATAGCGCACCCGCCGAGAAGCTCGAATCGTAGTGACACATTCGCTGACCCGTCAAGTCCTCCGCCACGCGGACAAGCCCGCCCGTGCATTGCAGACTCCACGGCACTACGCGCACATGCTTGCCTGTGCCGGCGTCCTCCGCCCGAGACCCTGCCGGACATCGGTGAACGCCAGGCGGCCTACACCACCGATGCCTCTCCGAGCAGCGCCTTCGCCTCGGCGATGAAGTCCGAGTCCGGCTGCACGCGGTAGCCGGGGCCGAGGGCGAGCGTGCGGGCGCCCATCGACGTCTCGAGCGCGACGTAGACCGGTGATTCGCCTGGGTACTCCTTGACGAGGCGCGCCAGCTCGGCGATCGTGCCGGCGGCCGCCTGGCGCGCGTCGAGCTTGAAGCGCACGTCGCGCCGCTCGACCACCGCCTCGAACGGCGTCAGCTCGAGAGCGATCAGCTTCGTCTCCCCCGCCTGCTTGTGATCGACCCGGCCCTTGACAACAAGGATGCGGTCGGCGACGCACAGCTCCCGCACCGTCGAGTAGATCGCCGAGAAGACGACGACCTCGGCCGAGCCGGTGGGATCCTCGAGCTGGAGGAAGACCATCGGCTCGCCCTTCTTCGTCGTCAGATGCTTGATCGCGGAGATGATGCCGCCGACCGTCACGGCCTCGCCGTCCCGCCGCCGCTCGATCTCGCCGAGCGTCGCGTCGGTCTTGCGACGGAGCTGATCGCGCACCGCGCTGAGCGGATGCTCCGAGACGTACAGCCCGAGAGTCTCCTTCTCGAGTCGCAGCAGCTCCGTCTTCTCGAATTCGCTCGTCGCGATAGGTGGGTGATGCTTACGCGCCACCTCCGTCTCGGCCTCGGCGTCACCGAAGCCGATGTCGAAGATCGACCCCTGTCCCGCGAGCCGGTCGGCGGCGAGCTTCTGCCCGTAGGCGAGCGCCTGCTCGAGCACGCCGAGCATCCCCATCCGCGAGGCCCCGCTCGAATCGAGCGCGCCGCACTTGACGAGCGACTCGAGCGCGCGCTTGTTCACGACCTGCGGGTCGACGCGCTCGGTGAACTCCCAGATTGTCGCGAACGGCCCGCCGTCGTTGCGCGCCGCGATGATCGCACGCGCTGCGCTGTCGCCCACGTTCTTGACCGCGTTCAACCCGAAGCGGATCTTCCCTTCGACGACCGCGAAGTCGGTAGCCGACTCGTTCACGTCGGGCGGCAGCACCTCGATCCCCATCTCGTCGCACGCGTTGACGTAGATCGGCACCCGGTCTTTCGTGCTCATGACCGACGAGATCAGCGCAGCCATGTACTCGCACGGGTAGTTCGCCTTTAGCCACGCCGTGCGGTAGGCGATCAGCGCGTAACAGACCGAGTGGGCCTTGTTGAAGGAGTAGTCCTGGGAGGACTCCATGTCCTTCCAGAGCTGGTTCGCGACCGATGGCGTCACGTTGTTCGCCGCACAGCCGTCGAGGAACTTCGGCTTCAGCGAGGCCATCAGCTCGTGGATCTTCTTACCGATCGCGCGGCGCAGCGTCTCGGCCTCTGCGCCCGTGAAGCCGGCCATTGTCTTCGCGATCTGAAGATACTGCTCCTGGTACAGACAGTTGTGGACGACGAGCCCATTGGCGACGAAGTTGTGGATGCCCTCGACGACGGCGAAGTCGGTGGCCGACTCGTTAACGTCGGGCGGCAGCACCTCGATCCCCATCTCGTCGCAGGCGTTGACGTAGATCGGCACGCGGTCCTTCGTGCTCATGACAGACGAGATCAAGGCCGCCATGTACT
>JANOFZ010000334.1:0-4438 GCA_031413935.1 Thermoleophilia bacterium
GGTTCGTGTGGGTGTGGTGGCGCGGGAGGCGGCGACGGAGCGTCGTGTTGGCGAGCTTGCGAGCCTGTCGGCGCATTTGAGTGCGGCGACGGCTCGTTGGCTCGAGCTTGTCTGGGAGATGCGCGAGCAGGGTGACAGCAGCGACCTGCAGGCTTTTCTCGCCTGGCGCTGCGGGATCACGGGGCGGGAGGCACGTGAGTTCCTGCGGGTCGCGGAGGCGCTGCAAGAGTTGCCGGCGACGCGGGCCGCGTTCGGACGTGGGGAGCTGACGTTCACGAAGGTTCGGGCGCTGACGAGGGTCGCGACCCCCTCGTCGGAGGAGAGCCTGCTCGAGCTTGCGGGGGCGCTGACGGCATCGCAGCTCGAGCGGGCGCTTCGCGCGTTTCGCCGTGTTGCAGCCGAGGACGCCCGCCACGCGCACGAGCTTGAGTACGTCGACTACTACGTTGACGACGGCGGCACGCTGTTTCTGCGGGCGCGGCTCGCGGCCGAGGACGGCACGCTTCTGATCAGGGCGCTCGAGGCGGCACGTGAGCGGGTGCTCGAGCGTCGCCGCGAGGAGCGTGTTGCAGCGGCGAACGACCCGCGGCCACGGTCTGCGGGCAGGGTGGAGGCCGACGGTGAGTCGGGGGCGGGGGTTGGCGGCTGGTCGCGGACGGGGGCTGCCGGTGAGGCTGGTGGAGTGGTTGCCTGCCATGCCGTCGTTCCTCCGCGCCCTGCACGCGTTGAGGCGCTGCTCGAGCTTGCCGAGGCCTCGCTCGTCGCGGCGAGCGAGCCTCGTGGTGTGCGGGCGCGCGTCGTCGTTCACGTCGATGCCGCGGCGCTCTCCATTGATGGCCGTGGTCGTTGCGAGCTCGAGGATGGGCCGCTGATTGCGCCTGAGACTGCCCGTCGGCTTGGCTGTGACGCCGAGCTGGTGGCGCAGATCGAGCGCGACGGCCTACCGCTCAGTGTCGGTCGCAGCCGTCGTACGGTGCCTCCGGCGCTTCGCCGTCTTCTCGAGGCGCGCGACAACAACACCTGTTGTTTCCCGGGTTGTGAGCGCCAACACCGATTGCAGGCGCACCATCGCGAACACTGGGCCCATGGCGGCGAGACGAGCCTCGCGAACCTCGTGCTTCTCTGTTATCAGCACCATCGTGTTGTCCACGAGGGTGGTTACACGGTGGAGGGCGACCCCGAGAGCGGCATTCACTTCCGCAACCGCTACGGGATCGTCTGGCCACTCGCACCCCCAAGACCACCGCCCGGACGGGCAGACGACCTCCTCACCGAAAACCACGCGCACGGCCTCCGAATCGACCCCGACACCAACCGAAACGGCAACCACCGAGACTTCGACCTCCAACGCGCCGTCACAGCCATCAAGAGCGCGGTCGGCTAACACCGCCGGAGGGTCTGAACGCGAGCCGAAGCGCCTCGTGCAGCTGTTCGAGAGACTGGTTGTCGCGAATCGCGATCGTGCGGGTCACCTTGCCGGCCGACTTCGGGATCAGCGGCGAGTCGGCGCCGAGAGTCGCACGAAACGCGAGAACCCTGGGCAGGAGCTTTGGCATGTTCCAGGAGTCTTGCACGGCAAGGTCGTGGGCATCCGGTCAGGTCTGCTTCGTGCGATTTGGTGTCCCGAAGTGCCTCACGGCAGGTGGAACAAGGAAGATCGATTTCCTTTTCATTTGCGCATAAGTATGCTAATATGCGTGTATGCCGCAGATGCGAACGACGTTCTCGCTCGACTCCCGGGTGCTTCGTGCTGCGCGGATCGCGGCTGCTCGTGCCGGCAAGAGGGATTCCGAGATCGTCGAGGAGGCACTGCGCTCGTACCTCGGTCTCGACGTCGTGGCCGCCGTTCGTGAGCGTGCGGCAATGAGCGCCGATGCGGCTGACGCGGTAGCCTACGGGGAGCTGCACGCGTCCCGCACGCCCCGCTGATGCACCGTGTCGTCTGCGATGTCGGCGTCGTCATCTCCGGCCTTCTCTCGGCTGACGGGCCTCCAGGCCGGCTGCTCGATCGCTGGCGCGACGGTGTCTTCGACCTGGTCGTCTCTCCACTCTGGCTCGCCGAGCTCGCGCGGGTGTTGGAGCGGTCGAAGATCTCCCGGTATCTCGAACCGGGGGACGCCGGGGAGCTTCTCGCTGCGATCGGTCTCCAGGCCGAGCTGGTCGATGATCCGCCAGCGCAGTCGGGGCTGACGCCTGACCCGGGGGACGACTACCTCGTCTTGCTCGCGCGCGCCACGGCCGCCGACTTCCTCGTCAGCGGTGATGCGCACCTGACAGGGCTCCTTGGCGCAGACCCACCGGTGCTGACACCACGCCAATTCGATGATCTCCTCGGCCCGGGAGACTGAGCTCCAGGCTGAGTCAATCTGGCGCAGAGTTGGCACAGACACGTCGCGGATTCCATGGAACCATGCGATCATGGAGGTATCCTCGAGCGTCTAGTATGCTTGACGCATGAATACCAATGACCGGTCAGCAGGTCCTACGCAGGCTGAGCGAACTCGGGTGCGAGGTCGTTCGCCAGAAGGGGTCACACGTGCGGATCCGCTGCGAACGCTGCCAGACGACCGTGCCCGTCCATCGCGGCGTCGACCTTCCACCGGGGACGCTGCGGGCCATCGAACGGGACCTCGAACCGTGCCTGGGGAAGAAGTGGCTGCGGTGAGCTATCGCGTCGTGCTCGAGCGCGACGAGTCCGGCACCTGGATCGCCCGCATCCCGTCGGTTCCTGGTTGTCACAGCCACGGCCGCAGCCTCGTCGAAGCACGGCGTCGCATTCGTGAAGCTCTTTCGCTCTGGGTCGAAGGCGCGGACGCCTCCGAGCTCGTCGACGACGTCCGACTGCCGAACGACGCGCTCGCCGCCGTACGCCGGAGTAGCCGCTCGCGTGCACGCCTCGCGGTGGTTCGATCTGAGGCCTCGACGGCCACCGCCGACGCGGTTACCCGTCTCGTAGACGATCTGGGCCTCGGTGTCAGGGATGCCGCCTACCTGCTCGGCGTTTCGTTTCAGCGCATCCAGCAGATCGCGGATCTCCCGCGCGGCTAGCGGGAGGCCCGAGCGGTCGGCCCGCACCCTCGCCTGCGTTCGTTCCCAACGAGCGGAACCCCCCGTCTGGCCGTCCTTGATCTCGAAACGATGCAGCAGCTGACGTCGAGCATCTTGCCGTTGCGCTCGCCGGCGTTGGTGGTCACGAGTCGTGTGCGAGATCGGTGCGTGAGCCCTGCATGCAGCAGTAGACGTTGCCATCCGGGCCGCAGAACTGGAACCAGGCGTACTCGGTTGCGTGCTCGAACCCTTCGAAGTCCCGGAGCCAGGTGATCGGCTCGAGAATCTCCAGGCCTTCGGATTCGATCTCGGCGTGCGCAGCGTGCACGTCGTCGACGAGGAGGCCGACGACCGGGCCGGTGGTCATGAACGGAGCCTCGGGGTTGTCGCTTCGAAATACCTCGACGTAGTCGTGGTCGGCGCCGGGGAGGCTGTAGATCGCGAGACCGGCGTCCTCTTCGGCGACAAGCTGCAGGCCCAGCACGCGCGAGACGAAGTCCTTGGTCGGTTCGTAGCGGTCGGTTCGAACTCCGAGCCAGGCGAGGCGTTGCACCTTCACGTGATCCATTCTTCCAGATCGCATGCGATGCGGAAAGGCCGCGCTACGCTCCGAAGCTACTCGCCGGCACGTCTCGCTCGTCGAACTCGATCGCGCGCACGAGTCGTTCTGCCACGATGCCCGGGTCGAGACCTTCGCGCATCTTCGGGGCCTCCCCGTGGAGTGGGCGGCCTGCGAGGCCGGTCTCCGTGTGCGGCGGCCGGGCATCGATGATGGAGATTCCCCGAGAGCGCACCTCGCGGGCGAGGGCCCGGAACCCCGCAGAGATACCGGCCTTCGCCGCCGAGTAGGAGACGAGGCCCGCTGTCGGGATCTCCGCGACGATGCCGCTGACGTTGAGTACGAACCCACCGCGCGGCAAGACGGGAATCGCCGCTCGCGCGAGGATGAGTGGTCCGACGAGGTCGACGGCGACGATCTCGTGAAGGATGTCAATCGGGATCTCGTCGAGAGGGCCGAAGGCGACCGCGCCCGCGCAGCAGATGACGCCGTCCAGGCCTCCGAGGGCCTCGGCTGCACCTCCGATGAGTGGCTGGGCGGCGGCGGCGTCCGCGAGGTCGAACGAGAATGTCCGGCCGGCGTCGACCCCGAGATCGCCGAGCCTGCTCCCTTCGCGCCCGGCCAGCGCGAGCTGCGCGCCGCGAGCCGTGAGCGCAACTGCAAGAGGCCGCCCCAGGCCGCCCGAGGCTCCAACGATCAGGATGCGCGCACCGTCGAGCGACCTGGTTGGCGTCGTGGCAGAACGACTCGTGCGCGCGATCGAGTTCGACGAGCGAGACGTGCCGGCGAGTAGCTTCGGAGCGTAGCGCGGCCTTTCCGCATCGCATGCGA
>JANOFZ010000335.1:0-8779 GCA_031413935.1 Thermoleophilia bacterium
ATCGCGAGCATCTCCTCGCTGAACGACATCGCGTACAGCCCCTGCAGCCGCATCAGGTTGTCGACCGCGTCCCAGTCGGCGTTCTCCTCGGCGTACCAGCGGTGGAACTCCTCCGCCTCCGCTTTCGTCTCGCGGCAGACACAGTACGAAGGCGTGAAGACGCCGACCTCGCGGCCGTAGGTGTCGCGCGCGTTCGCCTTGACGGTCTCGACGACGCCGGCGCCGTCATCCGGGCCGCCGACCACCGTGAAGACGACGTTCGAGTTGCGCGCCGCGAAATCGCGCCCCTGTGTCGAGGAGCCGGCGTTGAGGATCGGCAGGAGGCCGTCGTACGGCTTCGGCATCGACTCGGCGCCCTTCAGCTGCCAGAAGCGACCGTCGATGTCGTAGCGTCCCGGTTCCGTCCAGAGGCGCCTCACGATCTCCCACCATTCCTGAGCGTAGGCGTAGCGATCGTCGTGGTCGAGCGGCAGATCGACGCCCATCGCGTCGTACTCCGGCTTGTTCCAGCCGGCGACGATGTTCAGCCCCGCGCGCCCCTTGCCGATCTGGTCGACGGTCGCCATCGCCTTCGCGGAAACGAGCGGATGGTTGAACGCCGTGTGGATCGTTGCGAAGACGAAGATCCGCTCGGTCTCCGCGAGCAGGCCCGCGGCGAGCGCGATCGGGTCGAGCACGCCCTCGTGGAAGTTCGTCTCGCCGCCGTAGCCGATCCAGCGCGCGATCGGGAGCATGAAGTCGATCCCGACCTCGTCGGCGAGCTTCCCGAGGGCGAGGTTGTCGTCCCAGGTCGCCTTCCAGCGATCCTCGATCTTCGTCACGGCCATGCCGGAGGAGCAGTTGGCCGAGAAGAGGCCGAGCTTGAGGTCCTTGCCGTCGAGCAGCGTCTTTGCCACGAGGTTCTCCTTACTTCGGTTCGGTGGGAAGGCCGCGCATGCGGCCGGCGTGCATGACAAGAGGTGATCGGTCTGTGACGCTCGCGGCGACGACGCGGCCGACGAGGATGACGTGGTCGCCGCCGTCGTGCTGCGCGTGCATCGCACACTCGAGCGTCGCCGCCGCGCCTTCGAGGAGCGGCGCGCCGATGAGCCCGCGCGAGACCGTGAGGCCGTCGAACTTCTCGGTGCCCTTCCGTGCGAACTGCCAGGCGAGCGCTTCCTGGTCAGTTGCGAGGAGGTGCAGGGCGAAGCCGGGCGCCTCGAGCCACACGTCGAGACTGCCCGATCCCCGGTCGACGCTCCAGAGGAAGAGAGGCGGCTCCTGCGAGACCGGCGCGAGGCTCACCATCACGAGCCCGGCATCACGCCCGTCCGGGTGGGCCGCTGTGACGACGACGACGCCCGTCGCCCACGCTCCGGTCGCCGAGCGGATCGTCTCGACGTCGACCGAGGGGAGCTCTGGTGAACCCATGTAACCAATACTGACATGTCACCGATCTCGGAGTGAAACCAACTGCGGTGCGACGCCGCGGCCCGTCAGCGCTGCGGCACCGCAGCGAGCGGCGAAGGCGACCGCGTCGTGCGCTTCGAGTCCCGAGCCGAGCGCAAAGGTGAGTCCCGCCATGAACGAGTCGCCGCAGCCGTACGCGTCCTCACGCGGCCCGGGGAGCGGGGCCACGACGAACGGGCCGCCCGGTTGCATCCAGCCACCGAGGGCGCCGGACGTGGTCACGACGAGCTTCGGCTCCGGATCGAGGGAACCGGCGTGGTAGCGCTCCGCCTCGTCCTCCCCGCTCCCGATCAGCGCGTCGAGCTGGACGGCGCCGCACCTGAGGTTCTCGATCTCACGCGTCGTCGCCGTGAGCACCGGCGCGCGACGCGCAGCGATCAGTGCGTCGACGTCACCCGCAATGAACAGCACCGCGTCCATCTCCGCAATGTCGTCCCAGGGAAGGCTCTCGTCGTGGCCGCGCGGCCTCAGTTTCGGCCCGACCGTCGTGATCGTGCGCTCTCCCACCTCGTCGATCTGCGTGAAGGCCCAGCGTTGCGGCCGTGGATCGACACTTGCGTGGACGCGAACGTCACGCTCCTCGAGCTCAGCACGCGACTGGCGTCCGAGCTCGTCATCGCCGAGCGAGGTGAAGAAGTGCGCCTCGTCTGCGAGTAGGGCGAGCTGAATCGCGGCAACAGCACCTCCCCCGCCCGCCTGCTCCCAATCTTCGGTGGAGTGAGCGATGGCTCCTGCGGGCGGCGCGTGCTCGACGCGGGCGAACCGGATCCACTCGACATGCCCGACGACGGCGACCTTCATGGCCGAAGTGTCACAGATGCACATGGTAGGGACGGATCCAGGCGCTTGACAGACCCCCTACCGGGGTTCAGGCTGCGTCACACTGAGATGCGAACGTGGATCCGCAACCTTGCGATCGGTGCCGGCGTGGGCTTCGCCGTCGGCCTCGTCGTCGGAGGCACCGTCGGTCGGGTCTTCATGCGCATTCTGTTTCTCATCGACGAGGAGAATCTGGGCTTCGCGACGGCTATGGGCGCGATCATCGGCGACTTCACGCGAGAAGGCACGTCCGGGATCTACGGCTTCGCGGCGATTGCAGGAGTGGCGCTCGGGCTTGCCTACGCAGCCGCCCGCACGCTTCTGCCGTCACGCGTGCGCCTGCGGGTGATCGTTTTCACGCTCGGGACGACGGCGTTCATGGTGGGACAGATCACGCGGGCGAACCGTGACGACTTTTCCATGCTGCCCGTCACCTTCAGCCTGCTCCTGATCGTCGTGTCAGTGGCACTCACAGCGGCTCCCGTGCCGCTCCTCGTCGAGCGTCTCGCCCCGGATCGAGAGCGCACGCCCGGCCGACTCGCGCGCGGCGTGGTTGTTCTCGGGATGACCGGGTTCGCACTCTTCGCGGCGAGCGGCGTCGCGATCGCCTACTCGGAGCCGCGGTTCTTCTAGAGCGACCTCACAGAGCCGGTCGTCCGGGCGTTTCACGGATGATGAGGACCGTGACAATCCCGCCGTTCGAGACCTTCTACGTCGAGCACAGCTCCGAGGTGCTCGGCCTGCTCCGGCGCAAGGTCGGCCGCGATCGGGCCGACGACGCGTTCCAGGAGACGTTCCTGCGCGCGTTGCGGGCCTACGACCGCCTCGAGCACGGCGAGCACCTGCGTGCCTGGGTGCTGACGATCGCCTCGCGCGTCGCGATCGACGTCCATCGGCGAACGAAGCCGACGAGCGAGGTTCCCGAGATCCCCCACGAGGACACGCGCCCCGCATACGAGGATCTCGGTGAGCTTACCGACGGCCTGCCCGCGAAGGAACGCGCCGCCGTCGTGCTTCGCTACGGCTACGACCTCACCTACGACCAGATCGCCGCGGTGCTCGAATCGAGCCCTGACGCGGCTCGCCAGGCGGCCTCATCCGGAGTCCGCCGCCTCAGAAAGGAGGCACGACCATGACCGTTCCCAACGATCTCGACCTCCGCTTCCGCGAGGCGGCAGCCCGAAGCGGGATGCTCGACGCCGGGTACGACCTCGTCGACAGCCCGATCGGACCGCTCCTCGTCGCCGCGAGCGACCGGGGTCTGCTCCGGATCTCCTTCGACGCTGACATCGAGCAGCACCTGGAGTGGCTCTCCCGGGTCGCTGGTCGCAACGTGCTCCGTGCGCCCCGGCAGGTCGAGGAGGCGCGGCGCGAGCTCGACGAGTACTTCGAGGGCCGCCGTCACGCCTTCGACCTCGCGGTCGATCTCCGCGATGTGACGCCCTTCACCGAGCGGGTGTTGCACGAGCTCGCGCGGATTCCCTTCGGTGAAACGGCGACGTACGCCGAGCTGGCGGCCCGAGCAGGTAATCCGAAGGCAGCCCGCGCGGTCGGGATGACGATGAACCGCAACCGCATCCCCATCGTCCTCCCCTGCCACCGGGTGATCGGGGCGAACGGCAGCCTCGTCGGCTACGCGGGTGGGCTCGACCGCAAGGTGGCGTTGCTCACGCTCGAGGGCGTCTTGCTCTGACGCTGACCGCGGAGGCGCATACTGTGATGTTCGTCACCAATGACTGAGAGGTGGGTTATGGCGTTCGAGGAACTCACGAGCCGTCACGCCGTGATGTGGGGCTCCGCTCCGTTCGAGAACATCGCGCATCTGATCGAGGGCATGCACGTGGCGCTCGTCGAGCGCCTCGCGCCCGTCGCCGGCGAGCACTGGCTCGATCTCGGATGCGGCGTCGGTGATGTTGCCTTCCACGCAGCACGGGCAGGGGCAATCGTGACCGGATCGGACCTGTCGCCGACGCTGATCGAGACGGCACGGCGACGGGCGGAGGAGTACGGCCTCGATCTCACCCTCGAGATCGCCGACGCCCAGAATCTCCCCTACCCGGACGCGTCGTTCGACGGCGTCTCCTCGTCGGTCGGCGTCATCTTCGCACCCGACCACGAGCGGGTCGCGAGCGAGCTCGCGCGCGTCTGCCGTCCCGGGGGTCGCGTCGGCCTTACCGCGTGGCGAAAGGAGAGCGGTGTCGGAGCGATGTTTGCCGCCATGGCGCCCTTCATGCCTGTACCACCTCCGGGAGCCGGATCTCCGCTGCAGTGGGGCGACGAGGCGTACGTCGAGGCGTTGCTCGGGGGCGCGTTCGAGCTCAGCTTCGAGGAGCTCAACATTCCACACGAGGGTGAGGACGGCACCGAGATGTGGACGTTCTTTCGCGACAACTTCGGGCCGGCGTTCACGCTCTGGACATCCCTCGGCGACGAGGGTCGGGCCGAGCTCGACGCGACCATGGAGGCGTTCTTCGAGAGCCACCGTTCGGGAGACGGAATCAGCTACGAGCGCCACTACATCGTCGTCACCGGCATTCGGAGACCTCAATCTGCCTGATTAGCTCAGATTGAGAACGTTGGCGACGGCATTGGCAACCTCGGCCAATTGCGCCTACTCCATCAGGCGGTACCCCCTCCCCCAGACGTTGATCACGTAGGGCAGTTCTGCCCCGGCGGCGCAGAGCTTGCGGCGAAGTCGTGAGGCATGCGAATCGACGGTACGAGTGACGAGGCGGCCTCCGTAGCCCCAGACATCGCGCAACAGTTCCTCCTTCGTGAACACCCGGTACGGGTCGCTCGCAAGCCCGACGGCGAGATCGAACTCCCGTGCGGCGAGCGAGACCGGCACGCCGCGCACCCGCACCTGGCGTGCCCGACGGTCAACGACGAGCTCGCCGACCTCGAGAATGTCGGCCTGACCGGAAGCGGCGCGACGCAGTACCGCATGAATCCTTGCCACGAGCTCGGGGTACAACTCTCGCTCAGCGACGTCGTCGGCACCCCGCTCGAAGGCGTGGATGCGCTCGACCGGGTCGGCACCAGCGGCTGTGAGCACGATCACCGGGATGTTCCTGTCCCAGCACCGACCGGGCTCACCTTCGCGCAGGCGGGCGCACAGCTCCGTCTCACCGGTCAATACGATGTCCGGCCGCGACCGCTCGGCGATGTCGAGCGCCTGAGCACTCCAGCCCGCCTCGACGACATCGAACCCGTCCGAGCTGAGGTTGCGCTCGAGGTAGCCCGGCCTGACGGGATCGGGGTCGGCGAGAAGGAGGGCCGCACGCATTCCTCCACGGTAGGGCTGTACGCGCCCCACCGCCAGATGTCCTTTACGCCGGATGTGTGACGATCGCTCCCCAGCTGTCCGGAGCTGCAGGCTAGCCCAGCTCCCGCAGCAGCGCATCGATCCAAACCTGCATCGTCTTCGCGCGGCGATAGGAGCGATGGATGCCACCCTCCAGAGCGAAGCCGATGCCGCCGTGCACCTGCTGGACGTGCATCGTCACCTCCCGGCAGGCTCCCCCTGCCCAGGCGAGCGAGTCGCGTGGGAAGCCGGCCTTTGGGTCGGCGGCCGACCAGGCCGAGAGCAGGAGGCCGTCGCGGGCCATTGCTGCATCCGAGAGATGTGCCTGCACCGCCGGTAGGGCAGCAAGTGGGGCGCCGAACTGCTCGCGCGACTTCGCATGCGCGACGGCTTTCTCGAGGGCTCCATCCGCGAGGCCGGCCAGGTACGCCAGCGTGACGGCACCCCAGGCGTGGAGCTCGGGATCGGACGGCAGTGGAGTCGACGCGACACCGCGCAGCGTGCCCGCGCCGTCGAGCGTGGGCTCCCGGTCACCGCCCTCGACTCGCCCTTCGCCGTGCCGCACCCGCCCTCCGATCGCAAGCGGGGCACCGAGCGTCGCCTCGTCGACGAGACACAGGGGCGCACAGGCCCGCCCCAGCTCGATCCCACCCGCCACTGCTGGCCCGAGCAGGTTGGGATCGCTCCAGAGCTCGGCCCAGCCGAGCTCCGAGAGGCGCGCGGCAAGCGCATCGTCGCGATCATCCTGCCACTCACCGAAGACCGGCTCGAGCGGCGCCTCCCAGCCCGCGAGGGCACCGCGCACCGACTCCGCGAACAGCTCCAGCTCGGACTCGATCGTGAATCTCATGCTCCGACCTCACGGAGGACGGCCTCGGTGTCGGCGCCGAGTGACGGGGCCGGTCGGATCGCCGCCGGATCTTCGCCGTCGAACCGAAAGACGCCGCCGAGCATCGTCAGCGACCCGAGTCCCGGCTGCTCGACGTCCTGAAGGATGCCGTTCGCACGCGCCTGCTCGTCCGCGTGTACCGACTCCCGCGCGAGGACGGGGCCCGCGGGAACCGCTGCTGAGCCGAGGCGAGCGAGCCACGCCTCGACCGAGCCGGTGGCAATCTCGTCTTCGATCGCCGTCGTGATGCGCTGCTTCTCCTCGAGCACGTCAGCCTCCGTAGGCACGAGATCCGGTGTCACGATCGTCGCATCCTCGAGCCGAAACAGCCCGAGGAACGACTCCCGTTGCGCAAGGTTGAGACAGGCGATCGCGAGGAAACCGTCGGCTGCCTCGTAGCAGCGGTAGTACGGATTCATGGCCAGGCCGCCGGCGATCTCGTCGGCGCGCGCTTCCAGACCACCTCGCGTAGCGGCAACGGCAGGGCCTACTGCTTCTCCGTCCAGCCAGACGAGATCCTGGATCTGTACCGCGAGCGCCGCACCGAGGAGGGACACCTCGACGATCCGCCCCTCTCCCCCGCCCCGCGCTGCTACGAGCGCCGCGAGCACGCCGCTCGCGAGCAGATGCCCCGCCGTGAGATCGGCCATGGGAATCCCGCCTGCCCGAACCGGAACCGTGTCACCTCGCGAGGCGTGCGACGTCAGGAGCCCCGAACGGCCCTGGGCGACAAGGTCGTAGGCCGGACGGCCGGCGAGCGGCCCGTGCGGGCCGAAGGACGTGACGACGCCGACGACGAGGACCGGATGCTCGGCATGAAGCGTCTCCCAACCCAGCCCGAACGAGGCTGCCCGTGCCGTAGGCGAGTTGTGGATCACAACATCGGCGGTCGCAACGAGTTGCGCGAGCGCAGCGCAGCCGTCGGCCACCTTGAGATCGAGCACCACTGACCGCTTGCCCCGATTGAGCGGGACGAAGAACCGCCCGATCCCGGGTGCAATCGGCATCACCTTGCGGTACGCGTCGCCTCCGGGCGGCTCCACCTTGATCACCTCGGCGCCGAGCTCCGCGAGAAGCGACCCCGCGAGCGGCCCCGCCACGTACTGCGCGACCTCGATGACGCGCACTCCTTCGAGCGGCAGGCTCATCGGAGGCCTAGTCCGCGGCGGGCGATCACGAGCTGCTGCACCTCGGCCGTCCCACCCGCGATCGTCGAGCCGACCGAGGCACGGTAGAGCGCCGCCGCGCGACCCTGGATCGCAGTCTCCGGCGAAGCGTCGCCAAGTCCTTCGAGGCCGAGAAGATCAATCGCCGCGTCCCCGATCGCCTGCGCGAGCCGCGCTCCCGAGAGCTTCGCCATCGCCGATGTCGCGCTGCCGGGTAGGCCACGGTCGAGCATGTCGGCAGCCCGGAAGGAAAGCAGACGAGAGGCGTGGAGCTCGCCCCTTAGCCGGGCGAGGCGCTCCGCGGCAGCGCGATCGAGCCGCTCCGTCTCACGCAGCCGTCCCTCAACGGCGTCGAGCACCCAGGCGAATCCACCGAGCTTCTCCGCCGTCACGCGCTCGAAGTCGAGCGTATACATGAGGATGTCCCAGCCGCCGTTCACCTCGCCGACGAGGTTCGTCGCCGGGATCTCGACCCCGTCGAGGAACGTCTCGCACAGGTATCCCCCGCCGAGCGTCGGAAACGTTCGCACGTCGATTCCCGGCGTGTCGACGGGGCAGACGAGGACGGAGATACCCCGGTGTTCCGCGTCCGCCTCGGTGCGGACGGCGAGGTAGATCCAGTCGGCGAGCTGCGCGCTCGACGTCCAGATCTTGTGGCCGGTGACGACGTAGGTGTCGCCGCGCAACTCTGCCCGCGTCCTCAGCGAGCCGAGATCGCTCCCCGCGCCGGGCTCCGAGAAACCCTGGCAGAACGTGAGCTCGCCACGCGCGATCGGCGGCAGGAGCTGCTCCACGAGCGCAGGCGATCCGAAGCGCTCGATTGCGGCACCGATCGTCTTGTACGAGAGGAGATACGAGGAGAGGGGCAGCCAGTGGTAGCCGAAGATCTCCTCGACAAGGGTTGCGGTCAGGCGCGAGAGCCCCCGCCCACCGAGCTCGACGGGCCAGGACATCCCGATCCACCCTGCGTCGCCGAGCGCCCGATTGACGGCAACCGAATCGCCGTCCGACAGCATCCCCTGCCGCCACCATTCGGGATCGGCCTCGAGCAAGGGCCGGATGCCCGCACAGAACGCGGCAGCGTCTGCCCGGAGGGCGACCTGCTCGGCTGTCGGTCGCAGCTGCAACGCGAACCGACCCTACCTGGGATGA
>JANOFZ010000336.1:0-6209 GCA_031413935.1 Thermoleophilia bacterium
CTTGCGCTCAAAGCGTTGCGCAAGGCTGGCAAGGCACCGAGCACGCTCGTCGTGCAGGCGCTGAACTTCGCACGACCGCAGTTCGAGAACAAGTTCCCGGCGGGCGCTACCGCGTCGGTCGTGGGCATCTTCGAGCGAGAGACCGGCATCAAGATCAAGTTCGTCGAGACCGATCCGGCAACGGAGTATCAGACGAACATCCGAAACGCATCGACGAAGAACGGAAGCTTTGATCTCGTCACCGGTGCGATCGAGGACACGGGCGACTATGCGAACGCAGGGCTGCTGCGACCGCTCGACGACTACGTCGCCAAGTACAGGCCGAGCTGGAACGACCCCAAGTACGGGTATGCCGGAGGCCGCTCCACGGTGCAGCTGTTCACGCAGTACAACGGCCAGACGTACTGGGTTGCGTTCGACAACGACACCCAGCCGTTCGTCTATCGCGCCGATCTCTTCAGTGACCCGAAGGAGAAGGCGGGCTTTGAGGACAAGTACGGGCAACCGCTCCAGGCCCCGCAGACGTGGGCCGACCAGGCCAAGATCGCTGCGTGGTTCACGCGTCCGGATGCAGCGACGCCGCTGTACGGGTCGGTCGAGCGCAAGGGGCCGTTCTGGGGCAAGGTGAACTGGCAGCATCGGTTTGTCAGTGGCGCTGATCCCAACATGTACTACTTCAAGCCGGACGGGTCGGCCAACGTCAACAACGCTGCCGGTATTCGTGCTTCCGCGGAGCACCTGCGGTCGCTGCAGTGGTCGGAGCCGGGCAACCTCTCGAAGGACTGGCTCTCCCAGTACGCGCTCTTTGGCGCCGGCAACGGCCTCATGGGTGGCACGTTCGCGAATGTGACGAAGATCGTGCCGGGGAACAAGGACCTCGATACAGGTGGATTCGGCAAGTACCTCCGCACCGAGGTGCAGCCGGGACGGCTGATCAAGGGCAAGCTTGTGCGCCGCGTCGCGATGCACTACAACATCTCGTACGGCGTCAACGCATTCTCGCCGAAGAAGAACCACGAAGCGGCGTACCTGTTCCTGCAGTGGGCAGGTGGGGCGCGGATGTACACGTACCTGTGTGCAAATCCGGCCGGGTATCAGGATCCGCACCACAAGATCACGTTGGACGATCCGCTCGCCAAGGCGTCGTACAAGCCGTACGGCATGAAGGCGCTCAAGGAGATCATCCCGCGATCGGTGCCGCCGATCACGATCCGCGGCGCGGGCGAGTACAACCAGGCACTCGACGAGGAGTTGCAGAAGATGCTCACCAAGCAGACATCGCCCGAGAAGGCGATGGCGAACGTCGAGCAGCGCTGGAACACGATCACCGAGCGCCTCGGTAAGTCGAAGCAGGCCAAGGTGGTTGTCGCGAGCTACAAGCAGTTCCCGAAAAAGGGCGTCTACGGGCCGAACAAGCCCATCAACTAGCCCGAGCAGCACGAACTACGTATGGCAGAAACCGTCGATGAGCAAGGAGTCCGGCAGGCGCCTAAGGGGCGCCTGCCGGACGTTGGCGGTCGCTCCGAGAAGTCGGTCGCCGCGCTTCTGACGGCTCCGGGGCAGCTCGTGATGCTCTTCATCGTGCTGTTTCCCGCCGTCCTCGCCATCTACCTCGGGTTCACTGCCTGGACGCCGACGAGTGGAGACGACGTCTGGCACGCGTATCGCTACTGGCACTGGTTCGACGGATACTGGGAAGTGCTGCGGGACGGGACGTTCTGGTCGGCGATGTGGCGGACGGTTCTCTTCATGGTCGTTGCCGTCGGAATGGAGTTCCTGATCGGCTTCGGCCTTGCGATGCTCTTCCTCAAGCAGTTCCGTGGTCGTGGCGTCCTGACGTTGTTCTTCCTCCTGCCGATGATGGTCGTGCCCGCCGTTTCGGGCTTTGTCTTCTTCATGATCTTCCAGGTCGACGGCCCCCTCAACGAGGGCCTTTCCCTCCTTCTCGGACGCGATATCACGATCCTCTGGCTCCAGAACCCGAGCCTCGCACTCTGGTCGGCGATGGTCGTCGACATCTGGCAGTGGACGCCATTGATGTTCCTGATCCTCCTCTCCGGACTCGTGGCTCTGCCGGAGGATCAGATGAACCAGGCCCGGATCCTCGGGGCCAACTCGTGGCACCAGTTCCGATACCTCATCTTGCCGATGATGAAGCCGATCATCCTGATCGCGCTGATCATCCGAGCGATCGAGGTCTTCAAGGTCTTCGACGCCGTCTATCTCCTCACCCAGGGTGGGCCTGGCGATGCCTCGACGACGATCTCCGTCTGGATGTACCGCGAGGTAATCATCAACTCTCGTTGGGGGTACGCCTGTGCGGCGGCCCTGGTCGTCCTGATCATGGTCACGATCGCGGGAGCCTTTGCCGTACGTCCGATCGAGGCGGGGCAGGACAGCACGCTCGAGGAGCTCGAGATCGGCGAGACGGATAGGACAATCGGCGTCGATCCGTTTGCGAAGGCGGGTGCCTGATGACGGCCGTCGAGCCGGAACTGACAGTGCCGGGAGCGGAGGTGAAGCTCGTCGCACCGCGACGATCGGTTCTTGGCTTGCTCCGACCGCTCGCACGATGGGCGACGATTCTCTTCCTCATGTTGCTCTACGGCTTCCCGCTCTACTGGACCGTGACGATGGCCTTCAAGCCGCCGGCGGAGTGGAACCCACCCGGCACGATCTACTGGTGGCCGGAAAACTGGACCTGGGACAATTTCGAAGACATTCTTGGCCTCAAGGAGCAGGAGGGTATCTTCGCGACCGGGAAGTCTCGGTCGGCCATCCCGTATATCGAGAACAGCATCATTGCCGCAACGGGGGGCACGCTGCTCGCCCTGGTCGTTGGTGTTCTCGCTGCATACGGCATCGCGCGCTTCCGCTCCGGTGGCCGCATGCTGCCCTTCCAGATCCTGCAGCTCCGGATGTTTCCGCCGATCGCGATCATCATTCCGCTGCTTTTCATGTTCGTCTACCTCCAGCTCTGGGACACGCTCTGGGGGCTGATCATCCTCTACGGTGCAGTCACGTTCCCGTTCGTTGTCTGGCTGATGCGGAGCTTTTTCCAGGAGGTGCCGCGCGAGATCTCGGACGCTGCGATCGTTGACGGCTGCACCCATTGGGGCGCATTCTTCAAGGTTGTTTTGCCCCAGGTAAAGGGGGGCCTCGCCGCGACCGCGCTGTTCGTCTTCATTCTCAACTGGAGCGACTTCCTGATCGCCCTCGTGATGACGCAGGACAACGCGCGGACCGCTCCCGTCTTCCTGCAGGCGCTGCAGTCCGGAAGCGCGGGCCAGGAGTACGGGAAGCAGGCCGCCCTCGCCGTCATCCTGATCCTGCCGCCCGCGATCTTCGGGCTTGCGATCCAGAAGTACCTCGTCCGTGGCCTCACGTTCGGGGCGATCAAACGCTGATGGCCGAGATCCACCTTCAGCATCTGACAAAGCAGTTCCCGGGCGGGCTCATTGCGGTGAACGATCTCGATCTCGTAATCCCGGACGGATCCTTCGTCGCCCTTCTCGGCCCGTCCGGCTGCGGCAAGACAACGACGATGAACATGATCTCGGGGCTCGAGAAGCCGACGAGTGGCGAGATCTACTTCGACGAGCAGCCGATTACGCGACTGCCTCCCGGCGCGCGCACCGTCGGCTTTGTCTTCCAGAACTACGCGATCTTTACGCACATGTCAGTCACCGAGAATATCTCGTTCGGGTTGCGCGTATCCAAGCCTCGTCCGTCCGAGTCCGAGATCGAGCGTCGGGTGGGCGAGATCGCTGACATCCTCGGTCTCAGGGGCATGCTCGATCGGAATGCGTCGCGGCTCTCGGTGAACGACATGCAAAAGGTTGCACTCGGGCGCAGCATGATCGTGAATCCGGCGATCTTCCTCCTGGACGAGCCGTTCTCGAATCTCGACGCTGCATTCAGGGCGTACATGCGCGCGGAGCTGAAGCGCATCCAGCACGAGGTCGGCCAGACGATGGTCTACGTCACCCACGATCAGGTCGAGGCGATGAGCATGGCCGACCACATCGCTGTCATGGATGCCGGACGGCTGCAGCAGTACGGAACACCCGACGAGTTGTACAACGCCCCCGCCAACCGGTTCGTGGCAGGCTTCGTCGGATCGACGCAGATGAACTTTCTGCCGGCGACGCTGGTGCTCGGTGAGCACGGCGCCGGCAACGGTCGGTCGCTGACGCTCGGCATCCGACCGGAGAACGTGCAACTGGCCGCTCCCGATGCCGCGGAGGCAACGCTCGCGGGGAAAGTGAACCTGATCGAGCCGCTTGGCGCCAAGGACGTCATCCATCTCGACGTTGCGGGCCACGGCTTCCGCGTCGTCGGAACACCGGGCAAGCGCCCGCGAGTCGGCGACAACGTCGGCCTCGTGTTCGACTCCGCCCGACAGCTCCTGTTCGACGATGAGACGACGCTTGCGGTGGACGGCTGATGGCATCCGTGCGGCTCGAGAACGTCACCGTGCGATTCGGCTCCGTCACGGCGCTCGATGATGTCTCGCTCGCGGTCGAAGACGGCGAGTTCGTCGCGGTTCTCGGGCCCCCCGGGGCTGGGAAGACGACGCTCCTGCGGACGATCGTCGGGCTCGAAAAACCCGTGTCGGGCAGCGTGTTCGCCGACGACGAGAACATCACCGACGTGTACCCCGGCGACCGTGACATCGCGATCATGTTCCAGAACCTCGCCCTCTATCCCGATCGGAACGTGTACGACAACCTCGCCTTCCCCCTCAAGCAGGCGAAGACGCCGAAGGCGGAGATCAAGCGGCGTGTCACCGACACCGCGACCGTCCTCCACATCGACCACCTCCTCAAGCGCAAGCCGGGCAAGCTGTCCGGTGGTGAGCGACAACGCGTTGCCCTCGGGCGCGCCATGGTGCGCGACCCCCGGGTGCTCTTGCTCGACGAGCCGCTCTCCGCGCTCGACGCACTCCTCCGCCTCGAGATGCGGGTGGAGTTGAAGCGGTTGCAGCGCGATCTTCACCGTACGCTCGTCTACGTCACGCACGATCAGGTGGAAGCGATGAGCATGCCGGATCGGGTGGCAGTGCTCGGGAGCGGTGTCATCCAGCAGGTCGACACGCCGGAGACCGTCTATCACCGACCTGTGAATCAGTTCACCGCGAGGGTCGTCGGCAGTCCGCCGATGAACTTCATCCCGTGTACGTTCGACACATCGAACGGTGTCGTGCGGGTCCTCCATCCCGAGTTCTCTGTCCGGGTGCAAACGACAGTCGCGGCGGGAATCGTGGACGGCGCCTCCTGCGTGCTCGGCGTCAGACCGGAGGACGTTCAGATCGTGAGCGGATCCGCAGGTGCGGCGGCGAACGTCTTCGTGACGGAGCCACTCGGTGGTGAGACGGTCGTCGACCTTCATCTCGGCGGGCAGGTCGTGAAGGCACTGACCCCACCAGCGCAGGCACCTCAACCCGGAGCTGGCGTGCGGGTGAGCTTCGACCCGCGCCGGCTGCACGTCTTCGACGCGGCGAGCGGCGCAGCTCTCGTTTCAGCCGGAGGAGCCGATGGCGTGTTCGAGGTCGAGAGACCGTCGAACAGCTGATCGGCACCCGCGCCACGAGGGGACTTCTTTCACGACGTGCAGTCTGGGTAGCGGCCCTGATCGCCCTCGCGCTACTCACTCTGCCTCTCGCGCGGGCAGCGGCGGGTACCGAACGTAGGTCAGCGGTCATCTTCTCCAGCGCTCTGTCCGGAAACCGCTCGATCTGGAGCGTTCGAACCGACGGCTCGGGGCTGACGAAGCTCACCGCCCCGCCGAAGCCGGCCAGGCGCTGTGAGTGCCGTTTCGGCGAGTTCGACTCTCACGCGGTGTCCTCGTCGGACGGGCGCACGGTCGGGTTCACGCGTGGGGCACGCATGGTCGTCATGCGCTCAGACGGAACAGGCGTCCGCCTCGTGAGCGCCCCGCCAGGGGCCGAGGACTTCGACCCCACCTGGTCGAAGACGGGCAGGCTCGCGTTCATCCGCCAGCGCCCTGCGAAAGCGGGTACCGGGTACGTCCACGAGATCGTCTCGGTCGACCGGACGGGGCGGGATCAGCGCGTCCTCGTGCCCTCATCACGCTACGCGTTCCGTTCGCTGGCCTGGTCGCCGGACGGTCGAACACTTGCGTTCACCGTCCCCTACGCCGATGGCAGCTCCGAGTTCGCCGTCGGCCTCTTCGTTCTCGGTCCGGAT
>JANOFZ010000337.1:0-4827 GCA_031413935.1 Thermoleophilia bacterium
CTCAAGGCGACGCAGCCCGACCTCGGGATCGACAACCCGTACCAGCTCAACGAGGAGCAGTTCAACGCTGCTGTCGCACTGCTGAAGAAGCAGGCACCGTACGTCGGTGAGTACTGGCCGGGCGACGTCGCCAAGCAGATCGCGTCGTACACGAATGGTGACAGCACCGTCGGAACCACCTGGCCCTACCAGTACGTACAGCTGACGGCCGCGAAGCCGCCGGTGGCTGTCACGGCGATCAAGCCCAAGGAGGGCACCACGGGCTGGTCGGACACCTGGATGATCTACTCGAAGGCCGCGAATCCAAACTGCATGTACCTCTGGATGAATCATATGATCTCTCCCGAGGCGCAGGCATTGGTCGCGGAGGGCTTCGGCGAGGCACCGGTCAACCTCAAGGCCTGCGACCTCACGAAGGACAAGACTCACTGCGACACCTACCACGCAGACGACGAGGACTGGTGGAAGGACGTCTATTACTGGACGACGCCGGTCGAGGACTGCGGGGACGACGACGACAGCACCACCTGTAAGACACAGGAGGATTGGAAGGCCGCCTGGACCGAGATCAGGGGGTAACCGCTGAGCTCGGCCGCACATGTCGAGCCTCCGCCCCGGGGATCCCCGGGGCGGAGGCTCTCGACGTTCTTCTTCCGTCACCCGCGTCTCCGGCTCGCGGCGCTGCTTGCGCTGCCGTTCAGCTGGCTACTCGTGGTCTACTTCGGCTCGCTGTTCGTGCTCCTGCTCTCCGCGTTCTGGGACACGAACTCGTTTACCGGTGAGATCGTGCACACCTTCACGTTGGAGAACTTCCAGCGGATCTTCGAGCAGCCCGTCTTCCGGGACGTTGCCTGGCGCACCATCAAGATGGCGGTCATGGTCACGTTGGCCGACATCGTCCTCGCCTTTCCGATCGCGTACTACATGGCGAGGATCGCGTCGCCGCGGACCCGCAACCTGCTCGTGATCGCAGTCCTGATGCCGCTGTGGGCGAACTACCTCGTCAAGGCGTACGCGTGGCGCACGATTCTCTCGGACGGCGGCGTGATCAACTGGGTTCTCGGGCCGATCGGATTGAGCTTCGACGGGTACTCCACGGTCGGGCTCTGGCTCGTCTTCACCTACCTCTGGCTGCCGTTCATGATCCTGCCGATCTACGCTGGTCTCGAGCGGATTCCGCAGTCGCTGCTCGAGGCGTCGGCAGATCTCGGGGGGCGCTCGTTCACGACCTTCCGCAGGGTGATCCTCCCTCTCGCATTTCCTGCGGTCGTAGCGGGCTCGATCTTCACGTTCTCGCTCACGCTCGGCGATTACATCGCTCCGGGGCTGATCACGAGTGAGCAGTTCATCGGAACGGTGATCTACAACATCCGGAGCCAGGCGCTCCCGACGGCTGCGGCCTACTCGTTCGTGCCCATCGTGATCGTCGTCGGCTATCTCCTCGTGGCGCGCCGCCTCAAGGCGTTCGACTCCCTCTGATGACCGAGTCGCGCATCACCCGCCTGCTGCTCCGACTCGGTACTGCCGCCACGCTCGTGTTCATCTACGTGCCGCTTGCGATCGTCGGGCTGTACGCGTTCAACGAGAACGTGACGCAGAAGTGGCCGATCGAGAGTTACAGCACGAAGTGGTTCTCGGTTGCGTTCCACGACGAGCAGGTGCGTGAGGCGCTGCAGCTCTCGGTGCTCGCCGGCCTCGGCGCTACCGCAATCGCCCTCGTGCTCGGGACGCTCGCCTCGATGGCGGTCGCCCGCTACAGCTTCTTCGGGCGTGAGGTGATCACGTTTGCGGTGATTCTCCCGATCGCGCTCCCCGGCATCGTCACGGGCCTCGCGCTCCAGGCGACGATCATCGACGTGCTCGGGCCGCTCGGCTTCTCCTTTGGCCTCGCGACGATCATCATCGGTCACGCGACGTTCTGTGTCGTCGTCGTCTACAACAACGTGATCGCGCGCATGCGGCGGACGGCCGGATCGCTCGACGAGGCCTCGGCCGACCTCGGAGCCGACTCGTGGCAGACGTTCCGCTACGTCATGCTCCCGCAGATGCGAACGGCCCTCCTCGCCGGCGGCTTGCTCGCCTTCGCGCTCTCGTTTGACGAGGTGGTCGTCACGATCTTCACCTCCGGTGCGCAGCAGACGCTCCCGATCTGGATCTTCGCCACGTTGTCTCGCCCGGCCGAGCTGCCGATCGTGAATGTCGTCGCTCTCTTCGTGATCATCGTCTCCGTGATCCCGGTCTGGTTCGCGCAGAAGCTCGCGGGTGGCAACGAGGGGGACGCCGCGAAGACGATGGCGGTTGACGAGCCGTAGCCACGTGTTCGTGTTGTCGAGTCACCCTTCCCGGAGTAATCTCGGGCGTTCATCGATCAAGAGGAGGCTGCTGTGAAGGTTGTCCACTGCCCGTGCGGAACAAACGTCGAAGGCGAGACCGACGACGCGCTCGTCGAGAATGTCCAGGCGCACATCGCGGCCGACCACCCCGATCTCGTCGGCAAGTACTCGCGGGAGCAGATCGTGGAGATGGCGCACGAGCACTAGAGGCTGGATGCGCATTGCACATCAAGCCTCTAGAGGAGCTGCGGGGAGGGCGTCGCCCTCCCCGCTAGCGAGCGTCCGGCTAGCGCGTGAGGACGCTGTGAACTTCCAGGTACTCGATCGTCGGCTGACCTCCGCCAAACCCGGCTTCCTCACGAGCGGCGGCGACCTTCTCGGCCCAGGCCTCCGCCTGCTCCCGCGAGTCCCACACCTCGAAGATCCGCAGCTGTCCGTCGTCGCCGACGGCCGCGACATGCAGCTGGCCTCCCGGGGGCGGTGTGTCGACGATTCCGAGATGTGCCCGCACCTTGTCGTAGGTGTCGGTGTCGATTGGAGCCTTGACGATTCGTGCGACTGCCACTGGAGCCTCCTTTGTTGACGTCGTGACTCTACGCGCGTCCGTGGCGCACTTCAACAGTGGATCTTCTCGCGGGAACCCGGCCCCGCCCGCACTGGAGGCTTGATGCGCGTGAGAGGCACGTCTAGCGTTGGCGCATGATCCGATCTGACGAGCACCATCTCTTCGCGGCGATCGAGCTTGCCCGGCGCGCGCGCGAGAACGGCAACCATCCCTTCGGCGCGTTGCTCGTCGATGCGGCCGGGGATGTCGTGCTCGAGGCCGAGAACACCGTTCTCACCGAGCGCGACTGCACGAACCATGCCGAGCTGAACCTCGTGCGGGCCGCGAGCCGTCGCTTCGGCGAGGCAACGCTGCGCGACTGCACCCTCTACACGAGCACCGAGCCGTGCGCGATGTGCGCGGGGGCGATCTACTGGTCGGGGATCGGACGGGTCGTCTTTGCGCTGAGCGGCGCAGCCCTGAACGCGATGGTGGAGGGCGGCGAGGACGACCTGGCGCTTCCCTGCCGCGAGGTGTTTGCCCGTGGTGGCCGCACCGTCGCGGGCAGCGGCTCGCACCTCGAAGAGGAAGCACGGGAAGTGCACGAGGGCTTCTGGCGCTGAGGCGGCACGGTGTAGACGCACCCGGCGCGGTGTGGGAGAGTAGAGGAATGCCCACGGCGGTTCGTGCGGTGAGAACGGCGACCACGGCACCTCTCTGGGGTGGTGCCTTCGCGTTTGCGGTGCTCGCGGCGTTCGTCGCAGGTTGTGGGAGCACGACAACGGTCACGGAGACCGTGACGGTCTCGAACACGGAGCCGACCGGCCTCGCAGCGCCGAAGGTACGGGTCGAGTTCGGCCAGATCAGGTCGCTCACTCGCACAGGCGACCGCTACGAGATGCGGTTCGACCCAGCGTTCATCCTCTCGGGAGAGACCGCGAACAGGGCGGCTGCCGAGGACGGGGTGGTCGAGGCGGGAGAGCCCGTGCCGAACGACAACTACGTCGTTGACGAAACCCCCCGGGCGTACACCTACCTCGTGGCCGATGACGTGAAGGTCACGGTTCTGGTCAGGAGCGGCCCGGAGCAATGGGGTCCCACGAAGGTGATGGTCGCCGAGCTGACCAGGATCCTCGACGGGACGACCGAGCTGGATCTCTTCGAGCCCCTCGACACCGGTGTCTGGATCACGATCGACGTGGACACGATCCGCTCGATCTACCAGCAGTACAGGCCGTAGAGGTTCGCTCGCTCGCATTCCGACGTGTGCGCGCGTGACGTCGGGTCGCACCGATGTGTCAGGATCCCGGCATGGACGAACGGGATCTGAACCTCAGAGCGACGACGTATGGGTTGTTCGTCGAGCTCGGCCGGGCGCCGACTGCGCGCGAGGTCGCACGCTTCGGCGATCTGACCGAGGGCGACGTTGTGAGCGGCTGGCAGCGGCTGCACGAGCAGCATGCTCTCGTGCTGAACCCGGCAACGACGGAGATCCGGATGGCCAACCCGTTCTCTGCGGTGCCCACGGCCTATCGCGTTCAGGCGGATGGGCGCTGGTGGTATGCGAACTGCGCCTGGGACGCCTTCGGGATCTGCGCTGCGCTGCACGCCGACGGCCGGATCGAGACGTCGTGCCCCGACTGCGGCGAGACGTTGGCCGTCGAGGTGCGTGAGGAGCAGCCCGACGATGAGAGCCTCCTCTTCCACTGCCTCGTTCCCGCGGCCCGCTGGTGGGACGACATCGTCTTCACCTGAAGCGCGATGAACCTCTTCCGGTCGGAAGAGCACATCGAGCGCTGGCTCGCTGGTCGTGAGCCCGGCACCACGATCAGCGTGGGCAAGCTGAGCGAGCTCGCGCATGCCTGGTGGAGCGACCGCCTGCCACCGGAGTGGCAGCCGCGCACGCGCGAGCTGAACCAGGCGGTGCTCGATCGCCTGGAGCTGACCGGC
>JANOFZ010000338.1:0-1662 GCA_031413935.1 Thermoleophilia bacterium
GCGACGGGCTGCTCACGAAGAAGGCCTGCCGGGCCGGGGCACATCGCCGCGAAATGTGAGGATCTCGCAACGTCGATTGCGTTCCGGTCGCCTCGAACGTACGCTCGCGTGATGCGTCTCGCCGCACCCGTCTTCGGACTCGCCCTCGCCGCGTCCGCAGTCGCCGGGGTGACGGTTGCCGTCGCGGCGAAGGACGCCGCAGGCTTTCGGTACGGCGTCGCCTCCGGCGAGGTCACTCCGACGTCGGCCAAGCTCTGGACGCGTGCGCCCGCCGCGGGGGCGGTGACACTGACCGTCGTCGAGGCGACGAGGAAGCCAACGGTGCGAACGTTCACTCTGCGCGCAGTCCGCGCGAACGACCTGACGGTGCAGCGCGTCGTCACCGGTCTTGCATCTTCGACCGAGTACCGCTACAGCTTCGCCCAACGCGGATCCGGTGGGGCGAGCGCTCCTGGCCTGTTCCGTACAGCGCCGAAGGCTGCGACGAACGCAAAGGTGCGGTTCGCCATCTCCGGCGACGCCGATGCGACGGCAGGCCCGAACGGCAAGCCGGCCTTCAACAACTTCGAAACATACGGCCAGATGGCGGCCGAGCGCAACGACTTCAACATCAACCTCGGAGACACGATCTACTCGGACAGCGAGATCGCCGGCGCCAGGCCGGCCCTGACCGTTCCGGCGAAGTGGGGGAAGTACAAGCTCGGTCTTGCGCTGCCCGCTCTCCAGAGGCTCCGGGCGACCGCGAGTCTCTACAGCCACCCGGACGACCACGAGTACATCAACGACTTCTCAGTACCGGAGTTCGGGAAGCCGCTCTACCGCGCAGGCGTGAAGGCGTTCACCGACTACGCGCCCGTCTCATGGAAGCCTGCGAGCGGGTTCTATCGCACCTTCCGCTGGGGGAAGAACCTGGAGCTGTTCGTCCTCGACGAGCGCTCGTTCCGTAGCGCCAAGGTGGCGAAGCAGTGCGGCAACGATCTCGCGCCGACAGGCCCGCTGGCCGTACGGCAGGCGTTCTCGACGCTCGTTCCGTCGCTCGCGAATCCCGTCCTCCCCGGATGCGTCGAGGCGATCAACGACCCGGCTCGAACGATGCTCGGCGCAGCCCAGGAGAAGCGGTTCCTCGCTGCGATCAAGGCCTCGAACGCGACCTTCAAGGTTATCGTCAACGAGGTGCCGATCCAGCAGTTCTACCAACTGCCCTACGATCGCTGGGAGGGGTACGCGGCGGCGCGGACGCGTCTGCTCGAGGGGCTTGACGGCTTGAAGAACGTCGTCTTTCTGACCACCGACACCCACGCGAACATGTTCGGCGAGGTACGCCTGCAGACTCTTGAAGGGCCGCCCATTGGCACGGGTATCTGGGAGGCCGTGACCGGCCCTGTCGCGACGAACACGTACGCGAAGGAGATCGATGCCGTGATCGGCTCGAAGGGAACGGGCGACTTCATCACCTCCCTCTTCCTCAAGCCCGCGCCGCCCGGTGGGATCGGAATGCCGTGCGCCGCGACCGACGTGTTCAGCTACAGCCAGGTCGTCGTCACCGGCACGAACATGACGGTGACGCCGAAGACGTCCACGGGCGCGCCCGTGAGGGAGAAGACCGGCGCCGTCTGCGACCCCCTCGTCATCACCGCTCGCTGAGCCCGACGCGCAGGGCCG
>JANOFZ010000339.1:0-2388 GCA_031413935.1 Thermoleophilia bacterium
CGACGGTCTTCCCGCCCTCGGAGGAGGGCGGCAGTGAAAAGCCAGATGGACGCGCTTGTCCACCAGAGCAGCACGCCCAAGTTCGAGAGTGCACCCACGAGCGGATGGGTGCCAGAGTGGGTCGCGGGGTCATTGAAGAGAGGGAGGATCGGGTATCCTCCGAGGAGATCCGCTGCTGCGATCGCGACGAGCACGGCAGTCCCGAAGAGCAGCGCCGCCGCGAGGTAGAGACGATACCTCTCGTGCATCAGACGCCGTGCCGCTGCGGCGTGCCACGATGGAGTGCCCTACACGGCGGCCGCGGACTGAGGTGCGTCATGCCGGGCGAACCTTCTCTCGCTGAAAGCAGTCTGTCAAGCCCACGGCGGGGCACCACAAAGCTGGAACTGACGCCTCCTTCCGGGCCGATGTTGCGGGTCGACCGGGTTTCGCGGTTCCGAGAGATCCCGTGAGAGCGTGACGATACTTCCAAGGATGGAAACGAACGTCGCGCATCCGTGCCTTCAGTCTAGCTCCTTGGCATGATCGCCGCCTTGCTCGGCGTCGTTGGGTGCGGCGGGTCTGACACGACGCCCGCACCGGTCACGTCGGTGGCGCGCTCCGTGGGCACCGGAGCCGACCGCACGTGGGTCTTCGCGCCCTCCCACGGGACGCCGCGGAGCGTCGTCGTCTTCCTCCACGGCCTGGGCGATCTGCTCGAGACGACGCCTGCCCGCCATCGTCCCTGGCTCGATCACCTCGCTGTGTCGGGCAGCTACGTCCTGTATCCACGATACGAGCTCCGCCCCGGTGCCAAGCTCGGGATGAAGCACGCTGTGCTGGGCACTCTCGCTGCGCTTGACGAGGTTGACCCGATGCACGAGCTCCCCCTCGTCCTCATCGGCTACTCCCGTGGCGGCGGGATGGCCGTCGCTATGGCCGCGCTCGCCCCGGCGATCGGGATCGAGCCCACGGCCGTGCTCGGCGTCTTTCCGGCCGACATGGAGCCGGCAATCGACTACAGCCAGACTCCGCGCGCGATGCGAGTCCTGCTCCTCGTCGGGGACGCGGATACGATCGTCGCCAATGTCGGCGCGGCTCGCCTGGCCGACCACCTCCTGGCCGCAGGCTTTCCAGCGGCGAAGCTGAAGGCGGAAACCGTGCGTTCGACGCCGGAGTTCCAGGCCACCCATCTGTCTGTGCTCTCCGACTCCGAGGGCGCGCGGGCGGCCTTCTGGCAGCGCGCGGACAGGTTCATCGACGCCGCGCGCAACTGACAGGGCCACCGCGCGGCCCGGCGTGATCGCAGGCCCGGTCGCCGGTCAGCGGTACTCGGGGTTCGGGAAGTCGAACCGGCAGCCGGCGTCCCACAGTGACCGCTGGTTGCCGTGGGCGGGGAAGCCACCGGCGTCCTTGAGGAGCTTCGCCGCGTGCAGCAGGTTCCACGTCATGAAGGTCGTGTTCCGGTTCGTGAAGTCGTTCTCCGGGCCGCCCGAGCCGGGATCGAGATACGACGGCCCCGGCCCTGCCTCCCCGATCCACCCGGCGTCGGCCTGCGGCGGGATTACGTACCCGAGGTGCTGGAGCGAATAGAGGACGTTCATGGCGCAATGCTTGACGCCGTCCTCGTTGCCGGTCACCAGGCACCCTCCCACGCGCCCGTAGTAGGCGTACTGGCCCTGCTCGTTCAGCTGGCTCGAGTTGCCGTAGAGTCGCTCGATCACCCGCGTGCAGATCGACGACTTCTCACCGAGCCAGATCGGAGTTCCGAGCACGAGAATGTCAGCCGCCTCGACCCTCTCGTAGAGCGCGGGCCAGTCGTCCTTCGCGGCACCGTGCTCGGTCATGTCGGGATACACGCCGGGGACGATCTCGTGGTCGGCGGCACGGATCTGATCGACCGTGACGCCGTTCGCCTCCAGGATTGCGATCGAAATGTCCATCAGGCCCTGGGTATTCGAGACCGCCGGTGAGGGCTTGAGCGTGCAATTGATGAACAGCGCTCGCAGGTCGGTGAAGTCCCAACGACTGGTCGAGCAAAGCTCCTGCTGAAATTCGTTGAGCTGCATGCGTTCCTCCGAGGTCGGATGTCGAGGTTTCCGTCTCGCGTCGACGTAAAACGTGACAGATCAGCGGAGAATCGATACGGCGAGTGCCGTATCGCAGCCTCGCGCAACCAGATTGCGCAATCGGCCGATGTCGAACGTGACATCGATCGCGAGCCTAACGGCCTCGATCGCATCGACTCCGACACGCTCGAGCTCATCGAAACGCCACTCGACTACGACGTCCGGAGCGGAACGCTCGACGCGTGCGCGAATCGGCGGTGCAGTGGTTGCCGCAGTGACCACGGCGAAGCCATCGGCAGCGAGGGCATGAAGCTTGAGTCGCGGCGAGGGGCCGCTGAGC
>JANOFZ010000340.1:0-1776 GCA_031413935.1 Thermoleophilia bacterium
ATCGGCTTTCTGGGTGGTTGCGTGGTTGCTTATCGATACGGCCGCGTTGGCACTTTTTCCGGCCCCCCAGCCGCGAGTGCGGCAATTCGGAATCAATCATCTCAGCGGCCGAGCCAGCCCCCGTCGACGGCGAGCACGTGCCCGTGAACGTAGTGGGCGCCGGGCGAGACGAGCCACGCGACCGCCTCGGCGACGTCTTCGTCACGCCCCCAGTGCCCTGCCGGAATCCGATCCGCGATCTGACCGAACCGGACGGGGTCGGCGCGAACCTCCTCGGTCTGCTCGTTCTCGATGTAGCCGGGAGCGACGGCGTTGACGCGAATCCCGAGAGGTGCCCACTCGTTTGCGAGCGCATGGGCGAGGTTGGCGACGCCAGCCTTGCTCGCGGCATAGGCCGGAACGCGGATGCCACCCTGGAACGAGAGCACCGACCCCACGAGCACGATGGAGCCGCCGTGCGTCATGTGACGGGCCGCGGCACGCGCGACCGCGAAGGTCGAGACGAGGTTGAGCTCCACGACTCGCCGGAAGTCCGCGAGCGAGACGTCGAGCGCAGCCTCTCGCACGATCGCGCCCGCGTTGCAGATGCAGATGTCAACCCGTCCGAGCCGGTTCACGGCACGGTCGACGGCCGCCTCGGCATCCTCGCCGCGCTCGAGGTCGCATTGCTCGACGACGGCCGGACGCCCGAGCGCCTCCACCGTCTCGGCGGCATCGCCGCGCTGCAGGAGCGCCACGTCCGCGCCGTCGGCGGCGAGGCGCAGGGCAATCGCGCGGCCGATTCCCCGACTGGCGCCGGTGACGATGGCAGCGGGCCTGCTGGCTCTCGACTCGGAGTCGCTCACGTCGGCCACGTGCGGCCGTCGCCTGCCAGCTCGAGCACGGGCCGCCCGCCGAACGCCGAGCGTGAGGCAACGAACGCCTCGTTGATCCCCTCGAGCGGGAACCGCTCGCCGAGAAGCCCGTCGAGCTGGAGCAGCCCTCGCCGGTAGAGCTCGAGGATCCGCGGCATCAGCACGATGGGGTTCCGCGAGCCGTAGGCCGACCCGACGATGCGGCGCTCGTAGGTGACGAGGTCGAGCATGTCGATTGCCGTGGGCGAGTCAGCCGGAGTGAGACCGACCATCACCGCGGTCCCTCTGGGTCGAAGGATGTCGACACCGAGGCGCATCGCGACGGGACTGCCGACCGTGACGATCGTCCAGTCGAGGCCCGCGCGGGCTGCGCGATCGCGAAGCCCGCCGGTGAACTGCTCGTCGGTTGGATCGCCGGAGGACGTCGCTCCGAGTCGCTCGGCGTCACCGCGCCGGGCCTCGGACGGGTCGAGGGCGATCACCTCGGCGGCGCCTCGAAGCCGCGCGCCCTGGATCGCGCTCTGCCCCACGCCGCCGCACCCGATCACGGCTCCGCGCGAGCCGGCTTCGATCTCGATCGACTCCGCAGCCGCGCCGAACCCGGTGATCACGGCGCAGCCGACGATCGCCGCCACGTCGGGCGGAATGCCGTCCGGCAAGGGGATCGCACTTCGGGCAGCGACCACGGCGCTCCCCGCGAAGCAGCCGAGCAGCGCGTACGTCGCGACCGGTGTGCCGTTCTGGGAGATCGGCGTCGGCCCGGTCGTCAGCGCTCCGTCACCCATCGCCTCCAGGGAGTCCTGGCAGAGAATCGGTCGCCCGTCCGCACAGTGGGGGCAGGCGCCGCAGCCGGGTGCGAGGCTGAGCAGGACGCGCTGGCCGACGTGAACGCCGCGGACTCCGGGGCCGACGGCCTCGACGA
>JANOFZ010000341.1:0-2684 GCA_031413935.1 Thermoleophilia bacterium
CGACAGCGGGCGCGTCTCGACGATCCGGACGACGTCGCCGACGTTGGCGGTGTTGCCCTCGTCATGCGCGTGGAACTTGACCGACCGGCGGACGACCTTCTTGTACTTCCGGTGCGACTTCGTTACCTCGACCTTGACGACGATCGTCTTGTCCATCGCGGCCGAGACAACCGTCCCCTGGCGCTCCTGGCTGCGACCGCGCTCGTGCTCCGGCTTCTCGAGTCGCACGATCGGCTTGCGCTCGGTCGCCTTCTCGCGCTGCGGGCGCGTCTTCTGCGGACGGAGTGCGCGAGGGAGTCGCTTCTTCTTCTGCTTCGGGCCGGACTGCGGCGCGGGAACCTTCTCCTCGGCAGCTTCAACGGCCTCGACGACCGCGGCGGCTTCGACGACCTCCTCCGCAATCACCTCAGCAGCAGCCTCCTCGATTGCCTCCTCGACGACAGCAGCCTCGACGACCTCCTCCGCAATCACCTCAGCAGCAGCCTCCTCGATTGCCTCCTCGGCGGCGGCGGCTTCGATGACCTCCTCGGCAACCGCCTCAGCAGCAGCAGCCTCGACCGCCTCCTCGGCAGCGGCGGCTTCGATGACCTCCTCGGCAACCGCCTCAGCGACGAGCTCCTCGATCACCTCGATTGCCTCCGCGCCTTCCTCGGGAGTGATCTCGCCTTCTGCAACGGCCTCGGCGACGGCCTCCCCCGCCTCGGCTCCAGCCTCGAGATCGGCCTCGATCGCTTCCGCGACAGCCTCCTCGATCACCTCCTCGACCGCGACGACCTCAGCCGCGATCGCATCGGCGTCCGCGGCGACGGCTTCCTCGACAGCCTCCTCCACCTCGGCGACCTCGGCGACGATCTCAGCGACGTCCTCGGCAACGGCCTCCTCGATCACCTCCTCGACCGCGACGACCTCGGCTGCAATCTCGACGACGTCCTCGGCTACGACCTCGGCCGCGGCTTCCTCGACCACGACTGCGTCGACCGGGGCCTTCTCAGTTGTCTTCTTCTTTCGTTCTGCCATTTCAGATCTTCCCCAGTCGTTCACGCTCGGTCTTCACGGTCAGGATGCGGGCGATCTCGCGCTTGGCCGACTGCAGCCGGGCGCTGTTCTCGAGCGCGCCGGTGGCCGACTGGAAGCGGAGATTGAAGAGCTCCTTGCGGGTTGCGACCATCTTCTCGTCGAGCTCCTCGTCCGTCATTACACGTAGTTCTCTAGCTCTCAAAGAGATCAGCCTCCCGCCTCACGAACTTCACTTTCATCGGCAGCTTCTGAGCTGCGAGGCGGAGTGCCTCGCGCGCCAGTGCCTCATCGACGCCGGCGAGCTCGAACAGCACGCGCCCCGGCTTGACGACGGCGACCCATCCCTCCGGGGAGCCCTTGCCCGAGCCCATCCGCGTCTCGGCGGGCTTCTTGGTGAAAGGCTTGTCTGGGAAAATGTTGATCCAGACCTTGCCGCCGCGCTTGATCTTGCGCGTCATCGCGATACGAGCGGCCTCGATCTGCCGGTTGGTGATCCAACCGTCCTCGAGTGCCTTGATCCCGTAGTCACCAAACTGCACGGTCGACTGGCCTTTCGCGAACCCGCGACGCCGACCGCGATGGTGCTTCCGGTGCTTTGTCTTCTTGGGCAACAACATCAGGAATCAGTCCCGTCTGCCGGAGCCTCAGGCGTCACGTCTGGTTTCGGTGCGTCCGTCGTCTCGGGGGCTGAGGGCTCTGCTGGACGCGGCGGGCGCTGCGAACGGGCCGGCCGCGGGCCTCCACCCTGGCCACCCGGCCGGGGACCGCGTCCACCGCCCGGAGGACGTCCACCGCCTCCGCCACCGGGTGCTCCGCCGCCGCCCGGGCCACGTCGACCCTTCTTGACGAGGCCGAGACCTTCGCGATCCTGACTGCGTCCGCGACCGCTCTCGCGGGATGCTCCGAGCCCTTCGGCGGCGCCACCACGCTTGCGACGCGCCTGATCCTGGTCACCAAGGCGGGTCTCCTTACCCGTGGAGGTTCCTTCGTAACCCTCCGGCATGATCTCGCCCTTATTGACCCAGACCTTGACGCCGATCCGGCCGAACGTCGTCCGTGCCTCCGCGAAGCCGTAGTCGATGTCAGCGCGAATCGTGTGCAGCGGCACGCGACCCTCCGTGTAGCGCTCGACGCGACTCATCTCGCCGCCGCCCAGCCGTCCACCGCACTGGATCTTGATGCCCTGAGCACCCGACCGCATTGCCGAGGCAAGAGCCCGCTTCATCGCACGCCTGAACGAGACGCGGTTCTGGAGCTGCTCGGCGATCGATTGCGCGACGAGCTGTGCATCGAGCTCGGGCCGCTTGATCTCGTTGATGTTGATATGAACCGACTTGCCCGTGATCGCGTGCAGCTCCTTGCGGAGCGCGTCGACCTCGACTCCCGACTTGCCGATCACGATGCCGGGGCGGGCGGTGTAGATGTCGACCGTGATCCGCTGCTTGTCCTTCCGGATCAGGATGTCGGAGAGGCCGGCATGCGAGAGCTTGCCGTTGATGTGCTCGCGGATGCGGACATCCTCGAGAATGTAGTCGGCGAACTCCTTCTTGCCGGTGTACCAGTTCGACTTCCAGTCGTGGATGACACCGACGCGTAGGCCGCCAGGATGGATCTTCTGGCCCATCAGGCAACAGCCTCCTTCTTCTTCGCCGGCGACTTGCGCTTCG
>JANOFZ010000342.1:0-1918 GCA_031413935.1 Thermoleophilia bacterium
GGTGATCCGCTCCTTCAGGAGCACTGTCCCATCGTCTCCACGACCGCGGGCAAGGTCGGTGATCCGCAGGTGCGACACAGGGGCACGATCGGGGGCTCACTCGCACACGGTGATCCCGCTTCTGATCTTCCTTCGGTCATGCTCGCGCTCGATGCCGAGTTCGTGATCGTGGGCGCGGGAGGGGAGCGCACGGTCGGAGCCGGCGACTTCTTCATAGGTGTCTTCCAGACGGCCGTCGGTCACGGCGAGCTGCTCACCGAGATCAGGGTTCCGAAGCTCGGTGGCGCGACGGGCTGGTCGTATCTGAAGTACCACCGTCGCGCGCAGGACTGGGCGACGGTAGGCGTCGCGGCGATCGTGCGGCGGGACAACGGCACGGCGACGTCGGCGTCCGTTGCGCTCACCAACATGGGGGGGACGCCGCTACGCGCCTCGGCGGTCGAAGCGGCTATCGCGGCCGGCTCATCACCCGCGGAGTCAGCAGCTCACGCGGCGGACGGTACCGAGCCGTCGAGTGACACTGCAGCGTCGGCCGAGTTCCGGGCTCACCTGGCGCGTGTGCTGACGGAAAGGGCGTTGACCGAGGCTCTGGGATACCTGAGGATCGGGTGAGTCAGGCGTTCAATGCAGCCGTCAACGCGTCGTCCGGTGTCGTCCCTGGCCGGCAGATCAGGCGATGCCGTAGAACGAAGGGAGCAAGCGCACGGACGTCGTCAACGGTGACGGCCGCTCTCCCCGAAAGCCGGGCCTGAGCCTTCGAGGCGCTGAGAAGATGGATGGCCGCGCGTGAGCTCGCACCGAGTTCAAGACCCGGGTTCACCCGTGTGTGTCGAACGACGGCGACGATGTACTCCGCGACCTCTCGGGGGACTTCGGTTTGATCCAGATCTTGACGAGCAGCATCGAGCCCGACCACACCGAGGAGCGATTTGATCTCACCGAGCATGTCAGGTGTGACACCTGTGTGCGGGAGCCTGAGCATGTCGATCTCGCTCTCGATGTCGGTGTACTCGAGGACGATCTTGAAGAGGAAGCGATCGAGCTGCGATTCCGGCAAGGGGAAGATACCCTCTTGCTCGTAGGGGTTCTGGGTTGCGATCACGAGAAATGGGTCGGGAAGCGGGTGTGACTTCCCGTCGACCGTGACCGTGCGCTCCTGCATTGCCTCGAGCAGGGCCGCCTGCGTCCGTGGCGGCGAGCGATTGATCTCGTCGGCGAGGAGAATGTTCGTGAAGACTGCGCCGGGAAGGAAGACGGTTTCTCCCAACTTGGTCGTGTTGACCCCGGTGATCTCGTCGGGCGTCGTGTCGGGGGTGAACTGGATGCGCCTGAACTTCGCGCCTAGAACATGAGCCATTGCGCGACCAAGAAGCGTCTTCGCGCTTCCGGGGGGCCCTTCGATGAGAACGTGACCCTGGGCGAGGGCCGCGACGAGCAGCAGATCGACCGCAGGTCCCTGGCCGATGACGACCTTGCCGACCTCTTCGCGCGAACGATCGCGCAGAGTGACCAGATTCTCGTATGGCTGCGCTGTGACGTACGACACATAGACCCCTTTTCTCGGCGTGGTTCCCACTGAGAACGATACTCGCGATTGGATTGCTTGTCTCCCCTTGCGAATCATTCCGCAGCCGGGGCCTGCTCATCTCGGTGAACGCCAGCTGATCGACGCCACGAGTGCGAATGAGGCGATCGACGGTGAATCGACGCCGGCGAGCATGCTGGGCGCCGCCCCTATCGCGGCCGGTGCCCTCCGGCTACACTGAGGCCAGTACACATGACATACGGGGGCGACCTGGTTTCGACGTGGTCGGTTCTCCGGCTGAGTTGCGAGCCGAGGTCCCCGGTCGGCCTCGTTAATCCACCGGGAAACAACACAAATGCGAATCGTTCAGATCTCGCACTCGCTGCCTAGTCT
>JANOFZ010000343.1:0-10449 GCA_031413935.1 Thermoleophilia bacterium
TCGGCAACGAAGCAATCGAATACCGCGACGTACGTGTCGACCTGGGCGACCGTCGTCTGCGCGGAGATAGCGGGGCCTCCCCACCAGCCGAAGTCCCAGATGCCCCGATTTGCGAGATAGACACGCTGTAGGTGGCGGACAGCCGGCACATCGCGCGCGCCGGCTTCCACGTTCGTTCGCGGTGGATCGGGATGGAAGCGGTAGCCGGCGCGGTTGCCGACGCAGTACACGTCCCACGCAAGTGAACGCTCACCGAACGACCTGCGCAGGCCGTCGGCGAGACGCCGTGCCAGGCCGCCCGTGCGCGCGTAGGTTTCCTCGGTCCACACGTGCTCGAGCGCCGCTCTCGCCGCGGCCAGCGAGAGTGCGTTGCCGTACAGCGTCCCTCCGATTGCCGGCTCGTCGACCGCCTCACCGCTGACGTCGTAGGCCTCGTACTCGCGATCGATCGTCGCCGCCAGACGCTCGTCGAAACCGTACGCCGAGACGGGGATTCCCCCGCCAAGCGACTTCCCGACAATGACAGCGTCGGGCTCGAGGCCCCACTCGCGGACGAGCCCACCGTAAGCCATGGGCAACGTCTGCGTCTCGTCGATCGCGAGGACGATGCCCCTCTCGGCCGTCAACCGCCGCAGACGCGTGTGGAAGCCGTCAGTCGGCAACACTATCCCCGAATTCGTCAGCGCAGGCTCGGCGAGCAGTAGCGCGACGTCGTCGGTGAGCGCGCTGTCTACCGCTTCGAGGTCATTCCAGGGGACGACGATCGTGCGTGCGATGTCCGCCGCCGTGATACCCACGTATTCGGGCACGGTGACTCCGGCGTCGGCGATCGCGAGCAACTCGGCGACGTGGCCCTGGTACTTCCCTTCGAAGACGACCACACGCTCGCGACCCGTAGCCGCGCGCGAGAGGCGAATCACATCGGACACGGCCTGACTGGACGTGAGGGCAAACTGCCACTTCGGGAGACCGAAGCGGCGGACGAGCTCCTCGGCGACGTGGATGGCGTCCTCCGTCGGGAGGTGGAACTGCGTTCCCGCGCGCAACCGCTGCTCCGACGCCTCGATCACGGGGCCGGGCGTATGACCGGCCGAGGCCACCGTGATCCCCAGGCTGAAGTCGTCATAGGCGTGGCCATCGACATCGGTGAACGCTGCCCCCTCGGCCTTGGCGACGAAGATCGGCGGGTGGTCGTACAGAAAAGCCACCCACGAGAGCGGCACGCCGAGGGGCATCGACCGCCTCGCGCGCTCGCGCAGCGCGAGCGACTTCGGACGTTCGCTCGCGAAACGTCGATCCTCGCGTTGCTTCAGCGTCGCAAGCACATCGAGGTCGAACCTCGTCGAAGATGTGGTTGCGGGCACATGGGGCACCGGGAGTGTCCTCGACCCGATGTTCGCACATCCGTGCGAGCGGTGGGTGAAACGGTCGAACCCTGACGGCCCCGCTTCGTAGGCCGAGGTCACTCCGAGCGAGTGGAGGTCAGCGGACTCGCGAGTCGAGCTCAGATCGCGTAGCGCAGAATCGCAGCGACCGATCCCCCACCGGGGATGTCCCCGCGTCGGACGGCCAGCACGCGGCCGCCGGTGAGCCACACCCGTCGCGCGATCTCGTCGACGACGCCGTAGCCGACGGCATCGTCGGACTCCATGAAGGTGACCGCGCCCGTCTCCTCGTCGACGACACCCGGCACGACCTCATCCATATCGACGAGCACCGTATCGACGGCACCGAACGTCGCGGCCCGGGCGACATCGACGATGTCCGCCGCCGTGCGGCCTTCCGAGCCGCGACGACCGTAGAGGTCGTGAATCGCCGCGAGCTCCTCCGCGTAGAGCTCGTCGAGAACGACGCGCGCGCCCGCAACGAGGTCGGAGTCCGACGTCGCCTCGGGATTCCCCACGATCGTCGTCGCTGCCAGATGGGGGTACGTGTTGACGGAGCGATACACGCTGTCGAGCGGCTCCGTGGCGGCGAGAATCAGCGGTACATCCGCACCGTTCAGCAACGGCCGTAGAGCCTGGTCGATCTGGCGCGCGTACTGGCGCAGGCGCTGTCCGAGCGCACCCTCGTCCCGGCCGCTCGACGACTTCGCCCTGATCGACGACTTGCCCACCGCACCCTCGACATCGCGCGGAAGATCGGGGACGACTATTTCGGTCGGCACGACATCGTGAATGACTTCGACGAGGCGCACCGATCCCTGCGCGACCGCGAGAACGTAGGCGACCTGGGGGAAGGTGACGGCGCGCAGAAGCGGCTTGACATGGAAGCGATCCGAGACCTCGACGAGATTGGCGAGGTGGTTCGGCAGCCGGTAGCTCGTGAGCGACTCCGGCGTGACAAAGATCGCGAGGCTCCGCGCCTGGTGGTGCCAGAACGCATCGTCCTCGTCGAGCTCCGCAACAGCCTCGCCGATCGCCACGAGGTCGGCCTTGTCGGTGCCGGCGACCTCGAGCTGGCGCCTCGCCTCGCTCGCGAGGTTCTTCAGCTCGATGCGCTCCCCATCACCGCTCGAGGCAGGATCGGTGGCGAGATAGAGGGAGACGCTGGCCGGATTCCGGCTCTGCAGGAGCCGGTCGATCTGGGAGCGCGTCGGAAGGTCGGTATGCAGGTTCACGCAGATTCCTCTTCGGGTAGGTGGAAGGTCATCCTATGCGACCGACTCGCCTCAGCCGGCCGGTTCCGAGGCGAAGATGTCGAGCCCCAGGCGCGACGAGAGATTGCGAGCCACGAGCTGCCCCTTGACGCTGTTCCCGGCCCCATCGAGCGGTGGCGCGAACGTGCCGAGCCCACCCTTTCCTGGCGCCACGGTGACGATCCCGCCCCCGATGCCGCTCTTGCCCGGTAGACCGACATCGTAGAGCCAGTCGCCCGAGGTCTCGTACAGCCCGGCCGTCGTCATCACGGCGAGCGTGTGCCGACAGGTCGTCGCGTCGATGACGCGTTCGCCCGTGACGGGATTGACGCCACCGTCCGCGAGCGTCGCACCCATTACCGCCAGGTCCCTCGCACTCACGTTCAGGGAGCACTGCCTGGTGTAGAGATCGGTCGCCTCCGCCGGGTCGAAGTAGATCCGGTCGTAGCTCTCGAGGAGACGGGCGATGCTCTGATTGCGATGGTTCGTCTCGGACGCCGAGCGGTACACCTCGGCGCTCACCGTCAGCGTTCGACCTGCGAAGCGAGAGAGGCAGTCGTGGATCGCCTGCCACTTCTCCTCTGCGGTCTCGCCGGGGACGAGGCTCGTGGCGGCGATTGCCCCGGGATTGACCATCGGATTCGTGCGCCCGTTGCCCGATTCGACCGCGGCGAGCGAGTTGAAAGCGAGCCCCGTGCCGTTGACGCCGAGCTTCTCTCGCGCTTCCTCGGGGCCGAGCGCCTGGCAGACGAGTGCGAAGACGAACGGCTTCGAGACGCTCATGATCGTGAACTCCACCTCCGCGTCGCCGGCGGCAAAGACGCTCCCGTCTGTTGCTACGACGCACACACCGAACAGGCCGGGGTCGGCAGCTGCGAGCGCCGGATAGACCCGCGAGCTCTCTCCGTCCCCGTTCGACGCGTAGAGCGCGTGCACGTCGCTGACGAGCCTTGCAACCTGCTGGGCGGCCGGGAGGCGGCCGGTAGAGACGAAGCCCCGAGCTCCGTTCCCACCGCGCTGCTCGTTGTGTGTCACGTTCGTGCTACCCGGCCAGGAGCCGGGCCTTCTGCGCCTCGAACTCGGCGTCGGTGAGGACGCCGGCGTCACGAAGCTCGCCGAGCTGCTTGAGCTGCTCGAGCATCCCACCGCCAGACGCCGCCGGAGGTGTGGCCGGCAGAGCCGCCTGAGGCACTGCCTGAGGCGCCGCGGCCGGCATTCCTGCTGCGTCTTGCGTCGCCCACCGTGTCTGCTGACGCCGTTGCACACGTCCGTGAACCGAACTCGCGACGGCCACCTTGGCTGCTGTTCCCAGAAGTCCCATCCGGGCTACCTCGCTTCCTGCGTCGAAGATTGGGGTTCTGTGGCGTCAAGCGCAGAGATCAACTCGCTCGCGTCCACGGTGCCTTCTGCGAGGAGATTCGCGCCGGCGCGTTCCCAGCCGGCCAGCACCTGCAGCATCGAGAGCTCCTCGTACACGAGCACCGCCGCGACGCTCCCCGCCGTCGACTGGGCGCCGACAGAGGCAAGATCGTCTGCATCGAGAATGCCCGAGGACGCGCCCTGGAACACGGACATCTCCAGACCGTCGGCCGTGCCAAGCGAATCAGGCTCGATCGTGTGCACACCACCACCCGCTGCGAGCGTGACGAATTTCGAGGTCGAGCACGCGGATTGCGTTCCGCTCGACGAGCGCGAGCAACTCGCGGAAACCGTCGGCCCCGACGGTCCCGCCCGGAACCTCGACCACCACGTAGTCGATCGGCCCGAGCTTCGCATCAAACGTCACCTGTTCACCCATTCCACTCCCTCCGTCGAACCCCCATAAATTCCGAGCGTATCGACGCTCCCTATGCCGCCGACGCAGCAGCGCGCCGGTTTGCGATCCGATCGAGGACGAGGCCGGCGCCGAGGCCCGCGATCGTCGCGACGGCCACCGTGGCCAGGCACACAAGCGTCGCCGAGCGTGGGCCGCCGAGGCCGAGCACCATTGCGGCTGCGGTGAACGGGAGGCGGTATCCTCCCGCGATCCCTCCGGCCGCACCGGCTGCTCCGGCGAGGTCACTCGGCACCCCGAAGACAGGGGCAAAGGCGCGACCCGCAACGTCGCCGATGGCGAGAAACGGCACGAAGACGCCGCCGCACCCACCGGCCGCAACCGCAGCTGTCGTCGCGGCTGCGCGAAGCAGGGCAACGGCGAGCAGTGTGTAGGCGGCGGCGCCGGTCGTGTCTGCCCACGCGGCTGCGCCACCGCCCGGGCCTACGGCCGCCGCCGGGGTCGCAATCGCCGCGATGGCGATCGCCGCCATTGCCACGGCGAGCCCACCCGTCACGAGGCGGAACATCGGCGACGCCTGCCACCCGCGCGCGCGGTAGATCGCGGAACCCGTGAGTGACGCGATCGTGCCCGCGACTGCCCCGACGAGGAGCGCTGCTCCAAGTCCCTGGAAAAGGTCGTCGGGTGCCACGTCCGGGACGTTCAACCGAATCAGGTCGAGACCGAAGGCGACGTTGATACCCCACCCAACGAGCCCACCCATGAGAGCAGCCGTCACCCGCTCGGAGCTCAGAGGGACGCGCCGCCTCCGGCCGAGCTCGAGGATGAACGCGGTGCCGACGATCGGGTTACCGATCAATGCGGCAACACCTGCCGCACCGCCACCGACGGCAGCAGGTCGGGCGAGCCGCCGCCACCGTTGACCGCGATCCCCGAGGAACGCACCGGCGGCAACACCCATGTGGGCGGCAGGCGACTCGGTTCCCATCGGCGCACCGAGGCCCACCGTCGCGATAATCGCAAGGATCCGCGGGGGCGCAAGGCGATACGGGAAGCGCTCCTCCTGACCGGCAGTCGCGAGGACGTCCGCGGTGAGGTCGGCGCGGATCACGTCGCGCTGTGACGGCCTCCAGTTCACGAACCGTCGGCCGGGAGGCCTCGACTCGACCGGCTCCGGTGCCAGTGTCTGGAGTGCCTCACCGCGGCGATACCCGTGCAACACGAGCACCGAGAGTGCGAGACCGACGAGCGGGACGCCGATGATCACCCAGGTGGCCTGTCGCGAGACGACCGCCAGAATCGCCTTGATCACCTCGGTCACGAGCACGGCCGTCGTCGCTCCAGCAAGACCGCCGAGCAGCCCCCCGAGGGCATACGTGAAGACGGTCGAAAGCCGCGAGGACGACTCTGGCGGTCTCTGACTTCCTCGTTCGTTCATCGGCTCACGAGCCACTTGGTGGCCGCGATCGCCACCCCGATCGCGAGCGCAACGGAGACGTAGCTCAACGTACGCTGCCATGACAGGCCACGCGCCCTGCTTTCGACGCCGACGAGCGCTCCGAGAAACAGCGCCGCGGTGAGCCGGGCGCCGAGGCGGTCGAAATCATCCGTCAGCGCCAGAACCGTGATGCTCGCAACGACGGCGACGAGCAAAGCCATCCCACTCTGGGCGAACAGCATCTCGAACGGCGAGTACTTGAAGTTCGGGTCATCGACGAGGCGAACCGACAGGGTGAGGGCGAACCAGTGCGTGAGCGCCAGGCCGAACGTCGTACCCCAGACGATCACGAGGACGTCGAGCTGTGAGTGTGCGCCGTGGTCGTTGCCGTATGTCAGCGCTGCGAGCAAGGCGATGCAGACGGTGAAGGCCATCATGTCGGCCTCCCGACGCAACGTGCGGTCGCCGTGCAAGTGCCACGGATTCCAGCGGATACCCCTTGGCTCGCCACCCTCGGGCGGTACCGGTGCAACCATCTCGCTTGGTTTCGCTTCCACTAGGGAGTGGACTCCGCGATGCGCCGGCGGAGGTCTGCAACCGATGTCACCCCGAGCGGCGAGCCGTCGAAGCGCGCATCGTAGGCCGGCTTGTAGACGTCGTAGAGCCAGATGATCAGCGTGATCAGAAAGGCGAAGAAGAGCCCCGAGCCGAGCTGGAAGTCGTCGTCGTCTCCAAGAACCAGAGTGGCGACGAAGACGAGGATGAGGTTGACACCGACGAGAGATCCGAATCGCGCTGCCGCAGAGGCGATCCCCACGTGACTCCTCAAAACGAAGCCCATGCTGATCGCCCCGTTCGCGACGACGATGAAGGCGACGCCGATCGTGACCTGAAGCGGCGACGCACCGACGCTGGGCAGGATCGAGGCGAAGATGATGCAGAGGAGCGCCAGCAAAGCCGCTTTCTCGAGGAGCTCCCCCCACACGACGCGGCCCCGGCGCAGCCGCTCGGCATGTCGCCTGTGAGCGTCACCGGCCGAGGTCGGCAGTCGATCTGCTGCGACCCGCCAGCCCCACGCGGGCGCACCGAGGGTCGGGCGCACGACGAAGACGAGCACTGCAGTCGCGGCGAGGCCGACGACTACGAGCGCCATGCCAACCACCGGGTTCTCGCTGATCGTGTCGGTCATATCCCGCTGCGCGATGTGGATCCAGTACTCCTGCGGCAGCTTGACGAAGACCCAGAGCACGGCAGCCGTGGCGAGCCAGAAGCGAGCGCTGACGCGCGAGGGATCGAAGCGGAGACGGATCAACTCGTACGCGATGAAGAAATACTCGAACGTGTTCGGGAAGATCAGCAGCATCGAACGGGATGCGAGCAGCTCGAACAGGACGACGCCGAGGAGCCGGTAGTAGAAGAGGAACTGGCAGATCCTGAACGCGGCATCGCTCGTCCAGTTTCGCATCGTCGAGAGGTAGGCGATCGCCAGGTAGTAGATGTCGAGCGCCTTGTCCCAGCTCTGGTAGGGACCGTCTGCCGTCAGGTCGACGTCGGTGAATGCCGCCAGAAGCGAGTTGTCGACCCCGTCGAGCACGAGTGCCGCGATGATCACGAGCGGGAACCGCGGAATCAGCAGTGGCACGAGGAGCCGCGCAGAAACGATCGCGACGATGATCGCCGTGTCGTCGGCTGCGAGGGAGGCGAGGAAGCCCGGCATGATCAATGCCCCGCGGTCACAGGTAGCGATTCCGCTTGAGCCATCGCATCGCGAAGAACCCCCACACGGGCGGCAGGTAGAAGGTCGAGATGCGGTACAGGAGGACAGCGGCGACGGCTGCTTCGGGCTTCATACCGGCCGACGTGAGACCGAGCGTGAGGCCAAACTCGGCAACGCCGACACCGCCGGGCACCGGCACGACGCTCGCGAGCAGCGAGACGCTGATGTTGATCACGAGGAGCTCGGCGAGTGAGAGGTCGTACCCGAAGCCGCGAGCGAAGAGTCCGAGTGCAACCGCAAACAGAAGCTCGGTCCCGACGCTTCCGAACACGAGCAACGCCAGCTTGTGCGAAGCCCGTAGCGCCCCGAGCGCCGAACGCACGTCGGGCCACCAGCGGCTCACCTGGCCGACGATCAAACGGCGGACGCGGGGAACGAGCGCGAGGAACACGATCGACGCGAGGACGACGGCGACGAGGATCATGATCAGCGTGCGCGCCCCGTCAGACGAGACCGGCAGGTCGAGGGCAACCGTCGACTCGGAGAAGACGAGCAGGATCCCGAGCAGGAGAGCCTGCACCACTGTTCCCGCAAAGGAATCGATAGCACCGGAAGCGACCGCGATCGGCGCCGAGAGGCCCTGACGCGAGAAGAAGCGGATGTTGACAGCCATCCGTGCGAGGTTCGACGGCAGAGCGACGTTCATGTATCCCATCGCCAGCTGCATCGTGTAGACCGGGCCGAACGGCAGCGCTACCGGTACCGACCCGAGCGTCGAGAAGGCCTGCGTCACGCGAGGGAGTTGGGCAACCACGAAGGCGACAGCGATCCAACCCCACGCCGACTCGGTGACCGACGACCAGACCTCCTGCCAGTCGACCCCGCTCGCGGCGTCGATGATCGTGTAGCTCGCAAGGCCGAGGAGCGCCACCTGCACCGCCGACCACCAGGTCACGCGGCGCAGCTTGACCGGCTCCGGCAGCTCGATCCCCGCTGCGGTCGCCACAACCTCGCGAAGCTCGTCGACGTCGACCTCGGACGCGCGCAGCTGGCGTCGCAGCGAGGGGCTGAATGCTGCGGTCTGGAGGTACGGGAGCAACTCCGACACTGCCCCCTGCCCCCAGGAGGCGACCGCGCCGTCGAGCGCACGCTCGCTTCCGACGACGCTCGTGAGCGTCACGAACATCTGCGCACGGTCGGTTGCGAGCTGGAGCGCGTCGGGGGCGACGGTCGCGCCCCCGAAGTCGACGAAGCCGACTCCCCCGTCGCACTTGACAATCGACGTGAGATCGATCTGCTGGTGAGCAATCTTCGCGTCATCAAGACGTGCGAGCGCAGCGAAAGCGTCCCGCACCAGTTCATCGTCGAGCTGCTCGGGCGCGAGGGTCGCAAACGGTTCCACTTCGCCTCGAAGCACGAGCAGCGCGTCATCGTCGATCGTCGCCGCAGCCGTTACCACCTCCTGCGTGAGGACGCCGCCGCTGTGGGCGAGCAGCGTCACGAAGGCCTCGTGCTCGGCGGCGTGGAGCCTGCCCATCCGCAGCGGCACGCCTCGCCCGCGGTACCAGACGTTCCGCCACAGCGTCGCAACGAGCTGTGTGTCATACGCGTCCCGGCCGTATACCTTCACGAGCAGCGACCGACCGCCATCATCCGTCCCGCTGAGATGGAAGACGCCGGCGACCTGGCGTTCGCGGATCTCGAGCCCGTGCGCCGAGACGCCGAGCTCCTCGAGAGCGACGCCGACGTCGTCGAGGCTCGGACGCCCTGCCGAGGTGCCGACGGCAAGGCGCGAGCCTGCCGCGGCGACGACCCCGATCAACAGCGCAGCGACCGTGCCGAGGGGCGTACCTCCACCAACGATCGCCGCGCCGATGACGCCGAGCACGAGAACCCAGCGAGCGACCTTGCGCCAGGGTCGGACGAGGTGCGGTGAGATCGCGAGGATCACGGCGGCGGCCTCCGCGAGTCGAACGTTCGGGAACCGGGGGGCCGCAGCCGTCCCGATGACCGCATCGGAGATTTCCGGCCAGGAACCTACCGCGAGGCGCACGGCACAGACACCGATCGCTGCGGCGAACAGAAGTGCGCCCACGGCCTGCACGACCACCACGAGCCGAACGCGCACGAGCGCCACGACGAGGAGCACGATCGCGAACAGCCAGGTCAGGTCGGACAGGAACCCCCAGACAGGGGCGAGCCAGTCGGGGATGCTCTGAAAAAATCGCTGCAGGGCGACCTCGAAGCCGCTCGGTGGATAGGCGACAATCGCGACAACGAGGCCGGTCAGCGTGAGCACGAGCAAGACGAGGTCGGTGGCTCGACGCGCGCGTGGCTGTCCCGGAGGTGAGGCGAAGACCTTGAGCCCGCGTGCGATCAGCTCGGCCGGTGCGGTGACGCCTCTGTTGTGGGCCGGGCCGACCACCGGCTAAAACGCCCAGATCAGCGGCACGAGGAGCACAGCCACGGCAACGAACAGCGCGAGCAGCGGCAGCCCGAGCTTCCAGTAGTCCGAGAACCGATAGCTGCCAGGGCCCATCACCATCAGGTTCGCGGGCGTCGCCACCGGCGTGAGGAACGATGCTGCGGCCGCGACGGTGACCGCCATCAACACCGGCTTGGCCGAGATGTCGAGCTCCGCTGGAGCGGCGACGGCGAGCTCGGTCACGAGCGGAGCCGTGCCCATGTTGCTCATCAGCTGCCCGACGACGACGGTGCGGAGCACGAACGCGAGGAGCAGAGCGTGCGGCCCGGCGTCTCCGACGATCCGTACGATCCTGTCGGCGATGTCGTTCGCGGCGCCCGTCTCGACCATCGCGGTCGAGAGGGAGAGCATCCCGCCGACGAGAATCACGGTCGTCCAGGAGATGCCGCGGTACGCC
>JANOFZ010000344.1:0-2004 GCA_031413935.1 Thermoleophilia bacterium
CGAGCTGGCGCGGATCTGCACGTACGAGTGCACGTTCTGTGCCGGCTGCGTCGAGACCCACCTCGGCGGGCGCTGCCCGAACTGCGGCGGCAACTTCGTCCCCCGCCCGATCCGACCTCCCGGGAAACTGGCGAAGGATCCGGCGTCGACGGTGCGCGTCGTGAAGCCGCATCCGGGCTGTGCGCAAAGCTAGCCGAGCAGCTGCTCCAGGTGGCGCGTCAGCGCCCCTACCCCTGAGCCCGTGTTCGAGATCACCGTGAACGTGACACCGGAGCGCGGATCGTGGGAGCTCCGAAACGAGACGCCCGTGTCCCCACCGCTCATCGTCACGGCGTCCGTCGAGGGGTGAAGCCAGAAGCCGAGGCCGTACCGTCGTGCCTCGGCTTCCGACCCGGACGTGTCCTCGCTGCGCGCCCGAACGACCTCGGCGACCCACTCGTCCGAGACGATCCGACCGGCGAACAGGGCGTTCCAGAGGGCGCTGACGTCGGCGACCGTCGTGTAGATTCCCCCGTCTCCCGTACCACGAACGGGGAGATGGAAGACGTTCGTTCTCCACGCGCCGTCGACCTCGATGTAGCCGATCGCAGTGGATCCGGGCAACTCGTCGGAGCGAAGAAACGCCGTGTCGACCATCCCGGCCGGCTCGCAGACACGCTGGCGGACGAGGTCGGGAAACGAGACGCTGCTCACCCGCTCTGCGATCAGGGCGAGCACGACGAAGCCGCTGTTGCAGTAGCCGAAGCGCTCGCCCGCGGGAAACTTCGTCGGATATCTGTCGAGGATCGGGAGATACTGCTCGGTCGTTGCGAGCTCCTGCACCGGTACCGGCATCAGGTAGGCGTCGAAGTCGAGCTCGACCTCCTCGTCGAGATAGTCGCCGATCCCCGAGCGGTGCGAAAGGAGGTGCTCGATCGTCACGTCGTCGGCGATAAGTGGCAGATCGTCGCCGAGCACCGAGCGGGCCGTCGTCGAGAGCTCGAAGGCGCCCTCTTCGATAAGGCTCACGACCGTGAGCGCCGTCAGGCTTTTCGTCCCGCTCGCGATTCCGAATTGTGTGTCGACCCGATTCGGGATCCCGTGCCGCCGGTCGGCAAGCCCGTATGCCTTCTCGAAGAGAGGCCGATCGGACCGCACGAAACGAACGACACCCGAGAACGACTCCCTGGCAGCGAGGGCGTCGAGCTCTGATTCGAGATCGGCCATGTTCGAGGGGCTAGAACTCTCGCTCGAGCACAACCTCGTACGCATCGACAGAGGCGCGACGCCGACTGCCGACATCGGGCGGCTCCATCCCGTCGAGCACTGCCGACCCGGCCCGAAGATCGTCCTCGGAGCCGAACCGAATTGCAACGACCGCCTTTCCGGCGTTGCAATCGGCGAGAATCGTGATCCGCCTCGCAGCCACGCCGTCGGGCGGGTTCTCGTCAGCCCTGATCCTGGCGACCAGCGCGTCGAGCGCATCCCCGTCTAGCTCGAACGTCGCAACACGTACGTACTCGGACATCTCGTCCTCCTTCTCTCGGTGTGAGCGATCGTATCGCTCCGGCCCTCGAATACAAGAGCTCTACGCCCAGGGAAGCTGATCCCAGTACGAAGGCCGTCCAGGCTTGGGCCGCTCGAACGCCGCATAGGCCACGCTCGGCTTCGGCGTCTCGACCTCCGCGCTCGCGCCGTAGCGGGCGGCGAGCTCCGAGACCGGGTAGAGGAGCTGCTCGTCGTCGGATCGAGCACCGACCATGAGTACGACACACGACCCTTCACCCGCGCCCACGAACACGTGCTCCACCCCTGCCGGACAGTGGAAGAAGTCCCAGGGCCCGAGTAGCCGCTCCTCGCCGTTGACGAGCAGCCGGCACTCTCCGGACAGCACGAGGAACGCCTCCTGCAGCGATTCGGAGTGATAGAGGCAGTTCGGCTTGCCCGGCTCGAGGACACTGATATTGATCCCGAGCTGCGGGAACGAGCGCTCGCGGCTCTCGAACTCGCACCCGGATCCGAACG
>JANOFZ010000345.1:0-4618 GCA_031413935.1 Thermoleophilia bacterium
TCACACGCACCCGCTGTGACCAGGCCGGATCGATACCCAGTCGCTCGAACCGGCCCGCCTCGAATGGCGCGGGCACGGATCTCACCAGATGATCTCGGCGACGCTCGCGTTCAGGCCGGATCCCATCCCCATGCAGAGAACCCGCTCACCGGCAGCAATCTCCGACTGGACGCCGGCGAGCGTGAACGGGATCGCAGCAGGGCCGATGTTGCCGTGCGTCGGAAAGGTCAGCGGCGCGCGTGCCTCGTCGATCCCGAGCGTGGCGCACATCAGGCTCGTATGCACCTTGCTCACCTGGTGAATGACATACCAGGAGACTCCTTCGTTCCACCCAAAATCGTCGGCCGATTCGGCCCAGGCCTCAGCGGCAAGCTCGAGCCCACCCTCGAGGAGCGCCTTCGTGTCGGTGCGCATCCGGTCGAGATCGCCGACGCAGATGTCGTAGTGCTGCGTCGCCGCACGCGAGACGCCACCGACGAGACGATGCGCCTGCGGGCTCGCGTCGAGACTGCCGAGCACCATTGCCGCGGCGCCCGACCCGAGCGTGAGGCTCGCGAACTCGTCGTACACATTGGCCGTGACATGAGCCTCTGCCTTGAGTCGCGCGATGGTGGCGAGGTGCGTCTGGCGTGCACCCTCACCGTCCACGATCAGCGCGTACCTGATCTGGCCCGCGTCGATCGAGGTCGCCGCGAGATGGATTGCGTTGACGAACCCGAGGCAGGCGTTGCCGAGGTCGAAATTGAGGCAGCCAGGCGCAAGTCCGAGGTGGTGATGGACGGCGCAGGCGACAGACGGTTCGAGGTGGTGTCGGCAGACGGAGGTAGAGATCAGCATTCCGATCTCGGAGCGATCGATCCCGGCCGCAACGATCGCCTCCTCACCCGCGAGCGCGGCGGCCGTGTCGAACCGCATCTCTTCCGGCCACCACCGACGCTCGGTGATACCTGCGATCTCCTCCAATAGGCCGGGACGGATGTCACAGCGCTCGTAGACCTCGGCGAGCTGCTCGTCGATCCAGGCGGAGGTGACGACTTCGGGAGCCTCAACGGCTTCGACGGAGACAACGCCGACGTTCGTATGACGCTGGGTGTGGTTGCTGCTCACGTACTGGCTCCATCCCTCGGTCGCGTGCACTTCATGAAATGAAAGAGGCCCACTCCTGGGGCCCCTTTCAAGCGGAGAGAGCGGGATTTGAACCCGCGAAGCACCTTTCAGCGCTTACGCGATTTCCAGTCGCGCTCCTTCGGCCGCTCGGACACCTCTCCGTGCACCGGGAGATTACCGCAACCCAGGAAACGAGACGGCTCGGTGGCGTCTGCCTCCCGGGACAGGCATGCGCCTGTCCCCTACGAGGAGCCGGCGACCGTGGAGACGTACGCGGCGAGCTCCTCGATCTGCTGCTCGGTCAGCTTGTCCTTGAACGGCGGCATGATCCCCTGGCCGTTCGTGACCCGGTCGACGACGAGCGCGGCCGCCGGTTTCCTCTCGTCGAGGTTCGGGCCTACAGACCCATCCGTTCCCGCGTCGGCGAGCGTATGGCAGCTTCCGCAGCCGGCCTCGGCCGAGAGGTAGACCTCTTTCCCGGCGACGACGGCTGCATCGCCGCCCGCCTGCGGATCGCCCGCGTTCGTCTCGGTCTGCGTCGGCGTCTCCTGCTCCGGCGCCTCGCCGACCGCTTCGGTCTCGACCTCCTGCGTTCCCGTCACCCAGTAGACGGCCCCCATCTGGAGCGCGAAGAAGACGCATGAGACAAGGACAAACCCGGTCAGCGTGAGGGGAAAATCGGGGTTGCGCTTGGGAATCCAGATCGCCGTGATCAGGGCCCAGAGGATGAAGGCCACGGCGACGACGAGGAGCGTCACCTTGCCGGTTGTCGTGATCGTGAGGAGCACGGCAGGGACGCTACCACGGCGCCGTGGGTAAGTTGCCCGAGAACGGAACTCCCGTCGAGGTGTAGGCTCGCGCCCGTGACATCCGAGGAGCGCATCTCGAGGTACGCACGACTCGTCGTCGAGGTCGGTATCAACCTCCAGCCGGGGCAGTTGCTGAGGATCAACGGGCATCCCGACCACCTCGCGTTGATTCGTGCCATCGCCGAGGTCGCGTACTCGGTCGGCGCACGCTTCGTCGAGACATCGTTCGTCGATCCCCATGTCCGCAGGTCGCGGATCAGGCATGCGCCCGAGGAAACGCTCGACTGGTCGCCCCCGTGGGGCCTCGCCCTCGTTGACGAATTCGCGGAGACACACGGAGCGGTGATCCACATCACCGGAGACCCCGAGCCAGAGCTTTTCAGCGATCTCGACCCGAGGCGAATCGCGAGAGCCCGGCCGCGGCTTCTCGCCGAACGGTCATTGCAGGCGACGGGAGATGGTCGCATCGCCTGGACGATTGTCGGCTATCCGAACCCCGGCTGGGCTCAGATGGTCTTCGGTGAGCCCGATGTCGAGCGGCTGTGGGAGGCGGTTGCGATCGCGACGCGCCTCGACGAACCCGATCCGGTCGCTGCATGGCGAGAGCACATCGCACGCCTTCAAGCACGCGCCGAACTGCTCGACGAGCGTCGCTTCGACCGGATCCGGTTCACCGGGCCGGGTACCGACCTCACCGTGGGTCTGATGCCGGAGTCCCGCTGGCAGACCGGCGCAGAGGTAACGGCCAGGGGTCTTGTCGAGGTCGTGAACATGCCGACGGAAGAGGTCTTCACGACGCCGCATCGCCTGCGTACGGAAGGCGTCGTTCGCTCGACGCTCCCGCTCGCCGTCAACGGGCAGGTCGTCCGCGACCTGACGCTGCGTTTCGAGGCGGGGCGCGTCGTCTATGTGAGTGCCACGAGCGGCGCGGACGTCGTCCGCGAGGAGATGACGACCGACGACGGTGCGTCGTTCCTCGGCGAGGTCTCGATCGTGGACGGCGAATCGCGCGTCGGCAAGACGGGGCTGATCTTCTTCGACACGCTGTTCGACGAGAATGCTGCGTGCCACATCGCCTACGGCCAGGGCATCCCGACAGCAGTCGCGGGCCACAACGGAACGTCACGCGAGGAGATGGCCGAGCTCGGATGGAACGACTCGACGGTGCACACCGACTTCATGATCGGCGGCCCCGAGGTCGACGTCGACGGCATCGAGGCCGACGGCACGGTCGTGCCGCTGCTGCGCGAGAACGAGTGGCAGCTCTCCTGAGTCGGGCTCGGCGTCGCCTGCACCGTCGACCGCGCGCGTGCGCTAGCCTGGGCATCCTCCCGGGCGCATAGCTCAGCGGGAGAGCGCTCGCTTCACACGCGAGAGGTCCCTGGTTCGATCCCAGGTGCGCCCATCACCAGGAACGAACTCAGTTGGCAGTTGCACGGTCGGCGGCGACTCGTCGGCGCGCGCTCATAAGCCGCTGACCCCAATCCCGCTCGAAACGCTGCCGCCAGAGCGGGCTCGAATGCGGCTTGGGCACACCGTACGACCGGTCGTGGCGGGGCGGTGCAATGGTGGCGACAAGGCTCCAGCTCCCAGCCTCAGCCTCCCACGTGTGGGTAATGCGGATCTCATCGATCGCGGCCTGCTTCTCGAGTGCCTCAATCCAGGCTTCCTCGGCCGCGTTCAACTCGTAGTGGCCACTTGCCCAATCAGGAATGCAGAAGCCGCGCCTCAGTAACTCTGCGTAGTCTGCGAGAGCAGCCTCGGCGGACGTGTCACGGACGCGCCCGAGCGGTTCGCCTTCGTCGGCAAGCGCGATCGCGCGGATCAGCGCGCCGATCTCGCTCCAAAGCTCCTGGCGTTCACGCGAAATCCGGCGTTCATTGTCCTTGTACGCCTCGAGATTTGCAGCAACGTCCGGCATCTCCGATGAGGCCAGCTCCAGGGAGTCGATCGTCACGTGCAAGCGTCGGCGGCGCTCGCAGAGCAGGGAGTGAGACGCCTCCAGAACGGACAGCCGTTCACGGTCACTCGACTCGCTCGACATCTCGGGTCACCCTAACGCATCCCGAATCTCGATCAACGGGCACAAACACGTTTCTGGTGCCTTGCCCCATCGGAATCCCCCCGAACCGGGTGGGGCCGGGCAGCGAGCGGGAGAGACACGAGAGGGCCGCAACCTCTCTTGCCGCCCGGCTTCATCCCAGGTGCGCCCATCGTTCTCAGGTTAGTGTCGCGACGAGCACGACGGTGCACTCCGTGGCACGGTGCGCGGGCATCTGCGCTGCGCTCACGACGCGCGTGTCGCCGGCGTCGAGTCGAACGCCGTCCGCCGCCGCCAAACAGCCATCGAGGACGTGGAACACGGTCGCAGCACCGCTCTCACCGGAAAGCTCCTCCTTCTCCCCCGGCCGGTGCACCGCGAGCGTCGGTCGCGCGACGCCGCGGCGCACGATCAGGTTGAAATCGTGCGCGACGCCGTCGACCGCGCACATCGTCTCGTCGTCGCCCGAGAACGCGTGCGGCACGAGCTGCTCGAGAGCGACCGGAGAGCCGGAGCCATGCGTCAGGGTCATCGGCGGGCCGTCGAGCTGCACGATGAGGCGGTCGTAGCCGGGGAACCTCGAGAAAGGCCCCGAGCCACGAAGCTCGGCGATCGAGATGCGCCAGTCGAACGAGTCGAGTGTGGCGCCGGGCGGCTCGAC
>JANOFZ010000346.1:0-2666 GCA_031413935.1 Thermoleophilia bacterium
CTGGCGTCGTCTCCGCGATCGGCGGTGGGCCGCAGATCGTTCGCGACGGCGCAGCGATTTTTCGTGCAGGAGAGACGTTCACGCCGATCCAGCTCGGCGCTCGAGTTCCCCGCACCGGGCTAGGACAGCTCGCCGATGGCCGCATCATCCTCGTTGCGGTCGACGGCCGTCAGCCCGGCTACTCCGTCGGGATGACCAACTTCGAGCTCGCGCAGGCGATGGTGCGCCTCGGCGCCGTCACCGCGATGGCGTTCGACGGCGGCGGGTCGACGACGATGGCCTTCAACGGAGCGCTGCTCAGCAAGCCGTCCGGCCCGGAGCGACCGATTTCGACAGCACTGCTCTTCGAGTACACGGGCGTCTTCGTGCAGCCGACCGTAGCCGTCGTCTCTCCCGACGGAGACGGCGTTGCCGATCGGCAGAGCCTGCGCTACAAGCTCGTCCGCCCGGCAACCACGACCGTCACGCTGACCGCTCCCGACGGCGTTGTCGCCTTCACAGAGACGCGCGAGCGTCAGCCGGGGAGCTTCGCCATCCCGTTCCCGCCGGTTGCCGCGCCGCCTGTTCCACTCTCGGGCGCCGACGCCCCGCCGGTGAATGGTCGCTGGAAGCTCCAGGTCGCCGCCGTCGACGACCTCGGGCAGCCCTCCGAGATGACACAGACATTCACCGTCAACACGACCGTCGGGTTCCTCACAACGGCGCCGCGCAAGCTGTTCCTGCCGCCGCGTGGGCGCGACCTCGGGATCACGTGGAAGCAATCGCGCCCGGCGCGCGTCGTCGTCACCATCGAGACCCCGGCGAGAGAGGTCTTGCGCACGCTCGCCCGGCGTACCTACCCCGTCGGGAGCCCCGCGCTCGTCTGGAACGGGCTCGACCGGACGAAGAAGGCGGTCAAGGGTGGAACGTACGTCGTGCGCGTGACCGCGAAAAATGCGCTCGGGACGATCGAGCTCTCGAAGCCCTTCCGAGTGCAGCGCATCGTCGGGCCGAAGTGAGGAGGTGGCCGGCTTTAGTCGGTCGCCCGGGTTGCGTTTCTGGTGAACCACGCTTCCACCCAGAACAACGCTTCAACCCAGGGGAGCGGCTGAAGCCACCCCCCAGAGGGAAGCGGCTTCGCCGCGTTGTCCTCTAGAGTCCCCGCCTGATGCTCTACTCGATCCTCAGCACGCTCACCGACGCGATCACGACGGCGATCGGGAACTACGGCCTCTACGCCGTCTTCCTTCTGATGCTGATCGATGCCGTACTCCCGGCCGCGAGCGAGGTCGTCATGGTCTACGGCGGCGCAATCGCGTCGGGTGCGATCGCGGGCACATCGGTGAACCTGTTCGGCTACACCTTCGCACCCGGGTTCCCCGCCTACCTCGCCATCGCGATCGCCGGCACCGTCGGCTACCTGATCGGGTCGATCTTCGGCTGGCAGATCGGCCGCCGGGGCGGGAGACCGTATCTCGAGAAACACGGGCGCTGGCTCCACCTCGACCACGAGAAGCTCGAGCGCGCCGAGGCGTGGTTTCTCCGGTGGGACGACTGGGCGGTGTTTCTCGGGCGCCTCACGCCGGTCGTCCGGTCATTCGTCTCTGTTCCCGCGGGCATGTTCGAGGCTCCCTTCAGGCGCTACACCGTCTTGACCCTGCTCGGATCGGCGATCTGGTGCTTCGTCTTCGCCGGGATCGGCTGGGCTGCCGGTGCGAACTGGGAGAGCTTCCACCACGCGTTCCGGTACGCAGACATTGCCGTGGCGGTCATCATTGTCGGTGGGGCCGGCTGGCTCGGCCGGCGCTACTGGCGGAAACGCCAGGCTGCGAAGTCGGTCGACCCGTCGTGAGCGCAGGGTTGGGACGCGTGGGTCGAACTCGTGTTTTCCCTGCATGTGACGGTCATGTGGCGCCGTCTCGCGGTACACTCGAAGCCTCATGATCCCACTCGTCGACGTCAAAGCGCAGTATGCGCCCCTCATCCCAGAGCTCAAGGAACGCTACGCCGAGGTGCTCGAGTCAGGCCGCTTCATCTTTGGCCCGGAGGTCGAAGCATTCGAGCGCGAGTCGGCTGCGTATCTCGACGTGCCGCACGCGATCGGTGTTGCCAACGGGACGGACGCACTCGTCCTCTCGCTCGAGGCGATGGGTATCGGTGCAGGTGACGAGGTGATCTGCCCCTCGTTCACGTTCTATGCAACGGCCGAGGCGATCGCCCGTGCCGGCGCGACTCCGGTGTTTGCGGATATCGACCCCATCACCCTGAATCTCGATCCTGACGATGTGGCCGCGCGAATCACGCCGAGGACGAAGGCGATCATGCCGGTCCACCTCTTCGGTCGCCCCGCGCCGCTCGCCGAGCTTGCCGCGCTCGGGCTGCCGCTGATCGAGGACTCGGCGCAGGCTTTCGGCGCCGCCGGTGTTGCGAGCGCGGGCGTTTGCTCCACCTTCAGCTTCTTCCCGACCAAGAACCTCTTCTCACTCGGCGACGGAGGTCTCATCGCCTGTCGTGACGACGCGGTGGCCGAGCGTGTCATGATGCTGCGCTTCCACGGCTCGCGCGACAAGCAGACCTTCGAGCTCATCGGCACCAACTCGCGACTCGACGCCATTCAGGCCGCTGCATTGCGCGTCTTCCTGCCCCACCTGGCGGGCTGGAACGAGGGTCGGCGGGCGGGAGCGGCA
>JANOFZ010000347.1:0-7793 GCA_031413935.1 Thermoleophilia bacterium
CGCGGTATCGCGCGGCGTAGGCATCGAGCTCATCACGATTCTCCCCCGCTAGGGAGACGTCGCTCACGCACAGGTCACACCCAGTGCAGACGGCGACGGAATCAGCACCGTTCGCCAACCTGGCGGCCGGAGAAGGGACGAAGCACCGTGAGACCGAAGGACAGGAAATGACGATCAACGGAGCGGACGCGATCCTTCGCTCGCTCGAGGCCGAGGGCGTCGAGGTGATGTTCGGGATCCCGGGCGGCGCGATCATGCCCACCTACGACGCGATGGCGCGCGGTACGACCGTGCGACACGTCCTCGCCCGCCACGAGCAGGGTGCGGGCCACATGGCGCAGGGGTACGCGCGCGCCTCTGGCAAGGTCGGCGTCGCGATCGCGACCTCCGGTCCCGGCGCCACGAATCTCGTCACTCCGATAGCCGACGCCTGGATGGACTCGACCCCGCTCGTCTGCATCACGGGCCAGGTGCGCTCGACCCTGATCGGCACGGACGCCTTCCAGGAATGCGACATCACCGGGATCACGATGCCGATCGTCAAGCACTCCTGGCTGATCCAGGACGTCAAGGACATCCCCGCCGTGATGAAGGCCGCGTTCCACATCGCAAGCACCGGGCGCTGCGGTCCCGTCGTCGTCGACGTGCCGCGTGACATCCAGGAGGCCGAGCTCGAGTTCACCTATCCCGAGACCGTCGACCTGCCCGGGTGGCGGCCGCCGCGCAAGGTTCATCCACTCCAGATTCGCGAGGCCGCCACGCGGATCGCAAAGGCGGAGAAGCCCGTTCTCTACGTGGGCGGCGGCACGATCAACGGCGACGCCTGTGACGAGTTGCGCGAGCTGGCGGAGATCGGCGGGCTTCCCGTGATCACGACCCTGATGGGCAAGGGCGCGTTCCCCGAGACGCACCCGCTCTTTTTCGGCTGGCCGGGGATGCACGGCACGAAATGGTCGAACATCGCCATGAACACGTGTGACGTCCTCGTCTCGATCGGCGCCCGCTTCGACGACCGTGTCACCGGAAAGCTGACGGCATTCGCGCCCGGGGCCACCGTCATCCACCTCGACATCGACCCCGCAGAGATCTCCAAGCTCCGCAACGCGGACATTCCCGTCGTCGGACCACTCAAGAAGGCGGTCGCAGAGTTGGCGAAGGCGGTCGGTGCGCAACGCGACGCCGGCATTCCGGCTCCCGAGGCCTGGGTGGAGAAGATCGAGGGACTGCGGGAGCAGTTCCCGCTTCGCTACGGGAAGAGCGACGAATGGCTCAAGCCGCAGAAGGTGATCGAGACGCTGCAGGAGCTGACGGCCGGCGACGACGTGATCGTCACGACCGGTGTCGGCCAGCACCAGATGTGGGCGATGCAGTACATCCTCACCGAGAAGCCGCGAAACTTCATCACCTCGGGTGGGCTCGGAACGATGGGCTACGGGATCCCTGCAGCCATCGGCGCGAAGGCCGCGCGCCCCGAGGCGACCGTCGTCTGCGTCGACGGCGACGGCTGCTTCCAGATGACCGCCCAGGAGCTTACGACCGCGGTGATCGACGAGCTTCCGATCATCGTCGTCCTCGTCAACAATGGCTACCTCGGTATGGTCACGCAGTGGCAGGACATGTTCTTCGACGGCCGGCGCTCCCACGTCGGCCTCGGAGCCGACGTGCCGGACTACGTCAAGCTCGCCGAGGCCTACGGGGGCGTGGGAATGCTCGTCGAGTCCGAAGCGGAGCTCGAGCCCGCATTGCGCGAGGCGCTCTCGCTCAACCGCACCGTCGTGATCGACTGCCGCGTCGACCCTGCCGAGCAGTGCTTCCCGATGATTCCATCAGGGGCTGCTGCGATCGACATGGTCGAGTACCAGGATTCGGTGGAGGCGACCTCGTGAAGCACACGATCTCCGTTCTGCTCGAGGACAAACCGGGCGCTCTCGCGCGCATAGCGACGATGTTCGCTCGCCGTGGCTTCAACATCGACTCGCTCGCCGTCGGGCCGACCGAGCGTCTGGGCGTCTCGTGCATCACGCTTCGTGTCGACGCCGAGCACCACTCGCTCGAGCAAATCGAGAAGCAGATCCACAAGCTCGTCAACGTGCTCAGGGTCACCGAGCTCGCGCCCGAGGAGGCCGTCGAGCGAGAGCTGCTCCTCCTCAAGGTCAGCGCCGATCCCGAACGGCGCGCCGAGCTCGTCTCGACCGCCGAGGCATTCAAGGGTCGCGTCGTCGACCTCGGCCCGGACACCGTGACCTTCGAGCTGACGGGAACGCCCGAAGAACTGGACGCCTTCCAGGAGCTCGCCCGTCCATACGGCATCAAGGAACTCGTGCGCACCGGGCGCGTCGGCATCGCACGTGCGTCCTCCCGTAAAGCCCCGCGCCTCTCGGCGATCAACTGATCCATCGATTCGCATCATTCGACAACCGACGAAGGGACGACAGGAAATGGCAACGATTCTCCGCGACGGCGACCTCGGCCTCCTCAACGGCAAGGTTGCGGTCATCGGCTACGGGAGCCAGGGCCACGCCCATGCGCTCAACCTCCGCGACTCGGGCGTCGAGGTCGAGGTCGGCCTGCGCGAGGGATCGGCCTCGTGGGGCGAGGCAGAGGCAACCGGTTTAACGGTACGTGCCATTGCGGATGCCGTTACGGGCGCTCAGCTCGTCGCGATGCTCCTGCCCGACCAGGTGCAACCGCAGGTCTACGCGGAGCATGTCGAGCCGAACCTTGCGCCGGGAGCAGCCGTTCTCTTCGCCCACGGCTTCAACGTCCTCTACGAGCGCATCGCCCCTGACGCCTCACATGACGTGATCATGGTCGCGCCGAAGGGCCCGGGCCATGTCGTCCGGCGCCTCTTCACCGAGGGCTACGGGACCCCGGCCCTGATCGCGATCCAACAGGACGCTTCCGGCAACGCGCGTGATCTCGCGCTCGCCTACGCAGTCGGCATCGGCGCCGGCCGCGCCGGCATCCTGGAGACGACGTTCAAGGAGGAGACCGAGACGGATCTCTTCGGTGAGCAGGCCGTCCTCTGCGGCGGTACGTCCGAGCTCGTCCGCGCCGGCTTCGAGACGCTCGTCGAGGCGGGATATGCGCCCGAGATCGCCTACTACGAGTGCCTGCACGAACTGAAGCTGATCGTCGACCTGATGTGGGAGAACGGCCTTGCGGGTATGCGCTACTCGATCTCCGACACCGCCGAGTTCGGCGACTACACGCGCGGCAAGCGCGTGATCGACGAGCACGTGCGCGAGGAGATGAAGGGCATCCTGGCCGACATCCAGTCCGGCGCATTCGCGCGCGAGTGGGTCGAGGACATGGACAACAACGAGGCTCGGCTCAAGGCGATGCGCGCCGAGGCGGCGCAGTCGCAGCTCGAGACCGTCGGCAAGGAGCTCCGCGGCCTGATGCATCGCGCAGGGGATCGCTGATGCGCAGTCCCGCAAACTTCGGCCGTACACCCGTAGGGGACGGGCGCAGGCCCGTCCCGGTAGCGAGTGGATCTCCCACAAGCGTCGGGGGCAGCCCGACGCAGCGTCCCGAGACCCGGCGCTAGACGTGGCGTCTGTCGACGTACCGGTCGCCCTCCTCGGGTACGGCACGGTGGGCGCTGCCGTGCACCGGCTGCTCGAGGAGTCAGCGGACGAGATCGAACGCGCCACCGGGCACCGCCTGCGGGTGACGCGGGCGCTCGTGCAGGACACAGGCAAGGATCGTGGGTTCTCGCCAGAGCCGGGCCTGCTCACCGATGACATCGGGGAGATCCTCGGCGACCCGTCGATTCAGGTCGTGGCCGAGGTGATGGGTGGTGTCGATCCGGCCGGTGGCTACGTGCTCGAGCTGCTTCGGTCGGGCCGACCGGTCGTGACCGCCAACAAGCAACTCGTTGCACGACGCGGGGCCGAGCTCTTCGAGGCTGCCTCTGCCGGTGGCGTGCAGCTGCGGTTCGAGGCGTCCGTCTGCGCTGCGATCCCCGTGATCAAGGTGTTGCGCGAGTCCCTCATCGTCACGAACGTCCACCGCGTTCTCGGGATCGTCAACGGGACGACGAACTTCATCCTCTCCGCCATGGAGGAGGGCCGCTCGTACGGCGACGCCCTGGCCGAGGCGCAACGCCTCGGCTTCGCCGAGGCCGATCCGACCGAGGACGTCGGCGGGCTCGACGCCGCGGCAAAGACGGCGATCCTGGCTACGGTTGCATTCGGCTCCCGGGTGCCGCTCGACTGGGTTGACGTCGAGGGGATCGAGGGCGTCACGCTCGACCATGTGGCTGCGGCACGGGCGCTCGACATGCACGTCAAGCTGATCGGGCGCGCAACGCTCGTCGGCGACCGCGTCGATGTGCGCGTCGGCCCGGCGCTCGTCGACGGCCACCATCCGCTGGCTGCCGTCGAGGGTGCCTTCAACGCGATCATGCTGCACGGCGATGCGATCCGCGAGATCACCCTCGAGGGACCTGGCGCCGGTGGGATCGAGACGGCTTCGGCCGTCGTCGCCGACATGGTCTCCGTCGTCGGGACGACGGGGACAGGATTCCTTCAGAACGATCCCGTCTGGCGGAACCTGGAACGGCTTCCGCCGGGTGATCTCGCCTCGCCGTTCTATCTCCGGCTCGAGGTCGAGGACCGCGCCGGTGTCCTCGCGCGCATCGCGCAGGAGCTTGCGTCCGAGGCCGTCTCCGTTGCGCAGCTCGTCCAGCAACAGGCTGACGGTCGCGCTGTGCTCCACATCGTCACGCACGAGGCTGCCTCCGGTCGTGTCGATGCCGCCCTGGCCGCGATCCGGGCGTTGCCCGAAGCACGTGGCGAGGCGACCGCGATGCCCGTCATCTCCGGGCGCGGCGTCGCTGAACTCGGATGGGCATGACGATCGCGCTGATCGATCGCTACCGGGCAGTGCTTCCGGTGAGCGACGCAACGCCCGTCATCTCGCTCGGAGAGGGGTCGACGCCTCTCCTCCGTGCTCCTCGACTCTCGGAGCGGCTCGGGGTCGAGATCTGGCTCAAGTGGGAGGCATCCAACCCGACGGGCTCGTACAAGGACAGGGGCATGACCGTCGCCGTCTCGAAGGCAGCCGAGGACGGTGCCGACGCGGTGATCTGCGCCTCGACCGGGAACACGGCGGCGTCGGCGGCGGCCTATGCAGCACGCGCCGGAATCCCCGCCGTCGTGCTTACACCCGAGGGCGCCGTTTCGGGTGCCAAGGTGTCACAAACGCGAATGTTCGGGGCAAAAGTGCTCGAGGTTCGGGGTGACTTCGACGAGGCGCTTGCGGCAGCGCAGGAGCTCTCCCGGCGAGGGACGCACGTCCTCGTCAACTCCGTCAACCCCTATCGCCGCGAGGGTCAGAAGACCGCCGTCTACGAGATCGTCGAGGAGCTCGGCACTGCGCCCGACGCCTTCGTGATCCCGTACGGAGGTGGCGGCAACACATCTGCGTACGCGATCGCGATCGGGGAGCTCGGGATCTCGACTCCGATCTACTCGGTCGAGGCCGAGCATCGTCCGACGACACTCGCGTCTGCGATCCGGATCGGTGACCCGGTACACGCTGCGAGCGTGCAGGCCGCCGGGGCAAACGTCGTCACGGTCTCGGACGACGAGATCGTGGCCGCGTGGCTCGAGCTCGCGACCACGGAGGGTCTCTTTTGCGAGCCGTCCTCTGCAGCCGGTCTCGCCGCCATTCGGCGCGGCGCCGTGCGGGGCAGCAAAGTGGTCGTCACGATCACCGGTCATGGCCTGAAGGACACGGAGGCCGCCGACCGCTACGCGCCGCCCCTCGCCCAGGTCGACGCAGACCCCGACGCGATCGCCGCAGCAGCTCGCGCATGATCGTCCGCGCGCCCGCGACATCCGCGAACATCGGGGCCGGCTTCGACACGGCCGCGGTCGCCCACGATCTCTGGAACGAGCTCGAGGTGACGAACGGCTCGGGCGTGATCGTCGAGGGAGAAGGGTCGTCCGAGCTCTCGCTCGACGCAGGCAACCTCGCCGTGCGCGCGTATGCGCTCCTCGCCGATCCGACCGGCAAGCAGTTTCGGTTCCGGAATGCGATCCCGCTCGAGCGCGGGCTCGGCTCGTCAGCGGCGGCGATCGCCCTCGGGCTCGTGGCTGCCGCACCCGACGCGAGCCCCGAGGAGCTGCTCGCGGCGGGGCTGACGCTCGAACCACACGCCGACAATCTCGGCGCGGCGCTCCTCGGCGGACTCACCCTCGCCTGGGACGGAAAGATCGCGCGGATCGCGGAGACGCTCCCGCTTTCGGCGATTGCCATCATCCCGAGCTCGCGGACGTCGACCAAGACGTCCCGTGGAGCCTTGCCGGCATCGGTTCCGCACGCCGAGGCGGCCGCGAGCGCGGGACGTGCTGCGCTCCTCGGCGCGGGAGCAGCAAGCGGCGATGCGACACTGTTCGCGGCAGCGCTCGACGACTGGCTCCACGAGCCGTACCGCCCGTCCGAAGTGCTCGACGTCGTCCGTCGAATCCCGCCGCCCGGATGCCTTGGAGCGACGCTCTCCGGCTCGGGCCCCACGGTGATCGCGTGGGTCTCCGATGCGGAAGAGTGCGTCAAGGCGATCAGCGATCTCTTTCCCGAGCACCGTGTCCTCGAACTGGATGTGACGCCCCGGGGCGCTCTCCCGTGAGCTACGTGCTGATCGACGTGCGACCACGGGCCGCCTTCGAGCAGGGTCATATTCCCGGCGTCTCCCATCTCGACCCGGAGCTGGACCTCTCGGCGGTCGGGCCTGACCCGGCAGCCGGAGGACGTCACCCGCTACCGGAAGTCGATCAACTCGAGGAGGCCTTCAGGCGTGTCGGCGTCGGGCCGTTCGACCATGTCCTCTCGATCGACGACGGCACCGGCTGGGCCGCCCGCTGCTGGTGGCTCCTGCGCCACCTCGGTCACGACCGGGCGGGAACATTCGACCTGCGCAGCTACGTCGGCCCCCTGACGGGAGCGCCGTTCGCGCCCGTACGTGGCGACTTCGAAGCACGACCTCGAGACGACGACACGATTACTGCCGAGGAGATCCTCGCGCGGCTCGATGACCCCTCGCTCGTGCTCCTCGACGCCCGCAGTGAGCGACGCTGGCTCGGCAACGAGGAGCCGCTCGACCCCGTTGCTGGCCGGATCCCCGGCGCCCGCCACACATTCTTCGAGGATCCACTGCCCGCGGGCGTCACGGACGCACCCGAGCTCGTTGCGTACTGTGGCTCGGGCGTGACGGCGTGCGTCACCGCCCAGAAGCTCGTTCTCGCGGGCCGCGAGGATGTCCGCCTCTATCCTGGCTCGTTCAGCGAGTGGTGCCGCCGTGAGAGCTACCCCATCGAGAAAGGAACGCCGTGACCACTCCGTACGATCGTCCTTCCGATCCAGCCAAGCGCCATAGCGCAGCACTGACCGACGGCCCCGACCGCGCCGGCGCACGCGCGATGCTGAAGGCCACCGGCTTCACCGACGAGGATCTGGCGAAGCCGATCGTCGGCGTCGGCACGACGTGGATCGAGACGATGCCGTGCAACCTCAACCAGCGCGATCTCGCGGTGCACGTGAAGCGCGGGATCCGGGATGCGGGCGGAACGCCGATGGAGTTCAACACCATTGCAGTCTCGGACGGCGTCTCGATGGGAACGTCGGGCATGCGCGCCTCGCTCGTTTCGCGCGAGGTGATCGCCGACTCGATCGAGCTCGTCTGTCGCGGCCACCTCTTCGACGGCCTCGTGCAGCTGTGCGCCTGCGACAAGACGAATCCCGGCACGGCGATGGCGATCGGGCGCCTCGACATTCCTGCGATCGCC
>JANOFZ010000348.1:0-5220 GCA_031413935.1 Thermoleophilia bacterium
GTTGAAGTAGGTCTTGCCGCCGCTCGAGATATGGAAGGCGCCGCACTGCAGCGCCACGAGCCCCTCGTTGACGAGCTGCGCGCGGCAGTCGACGAGCTCAGCCGCCTCGGCGCCATAGTCGAACGCTCGCTCGCGAACGCCGGCGATGTCGGGCTCGTCGTACTGGCCGAGGTCGGCCGTGAAGGCGTAGGGGATGCCGCCCTTCGCGCGGATCCAGGCGACGGCAACCGACGTGTCGAGGCCGCCCGAGAAGGCGATGCCGATCCGCTCGCCGACAGGGAGAGATTGGAGGACGCGGCTCATTGCAGGAGCGTAGTCGGCAGCCGCGGTTGCGGCGCCAGAACGTTTAGCCCAGGAGACAGGCTGAAGCCTGTCACCGCTATCCCGGCCGGCCTACGTGGCTACCTTCCGCACCGCAGCCTCGAGCTCGGCGGGGCTGAACGCGCCCTCGAACCGCGCCCTGACGACACCCTTTCGGTCGACGACGAACGTGAACGGCTCGGTCGGCAGCTTCCACTCGTCCACCCAACGGTTCGTCCCCTTGGAGGGGTCGTTGTCCTCGAAGATCTCGATGTGGATGAAGTCGAGGCCCTTGCTCTGCCAGTCCCGGGCGACCGACTGGACGACCTGGACGACCGGGCCGCAGGTCCGCGTCTGGCAGTACAGCGGTGTCGCAAACGCGACCACGAACGGCCGCCTGGCCGCCATCGAGGCCGCAACGGTTGTCCGGAGGAGGTTCAGGTCGGGAGGCTCAGCGGTCGTCGCTGCACGAACGGACTTCACCGGAGCGTTCGGTTCGAGCGTCGGGTTGCGAGACGGAATCGCGCGGTCACCGACCTCCGGTGCTGCCGCGTGCTTGCGCACGACGAGGTTGCCGAGCGCCTGAATGTCCTTGCCCCCGATCGGCTGCGCGAGGATCCAGTACTTCCCCGGCGTCGGGGTCGTCACGGTCGTCACATAGATGTTCTGTGCGTCGGCCTTCGCGCCGCCCGGGATGCCGATCGGCTCGAGTGTGGCCGTCGCCTCGGCAAACGGCTTCTGTTTCAGCCCACGCGCGATCCAGATGCGTGCCTTGGGTTTCTCGATCAGCTGTGACTGCTTGTCGACGATCAGGAAGGAGACGCGGTTCTCGCCTGTGCCGTAGTCGGACGTGCCGGGGACGACAGCGACGGCTTCGCCTCCGCCACGCCAGAGCGCCTCCAGGGTTCCCGGCGGCGCTGCGGTTGTTGTCGAGTCACCGTCGCTGCTCGTGCCGGAGCTTCCGCACCCGGCGAGAACGAGCGCGCAACCGAACGTGATGAGGGCCGCAGTCGGACGGTACATGACCCGAGTTTAGCCGTCGCCCCTGCAACGTCCCGGTCGCGGCCGATGCCTCAGCGCAAAGCGTCCAGCCGCCTGCCGTAGGGGAGAGGCGCACGCCTCTCCCGGGAGCGAGCGGATGCCCCATCAACCCGAGAGGCAAACCGCCGCCCCGTCCCGAGAGACCGTTCTAGTGGCCGTCCGACCAGGTGTTCTTCCAGAGATGGAACTTTCCAAGCCATGCCGCGAACAGCGCGAGGTTCGCGAGCAGGAGGAGCAGTTTGCCTGTGCGCATTGCGGGGTCCTCCTTCCTCAGAACCGGATGTCCTGGAGCGCCTCGGCAGCACTCCGATACCGACGCGCTGCCTCGCCGTCGTCTCCCCGACGACTCGCGAGGTCGCCGAGCGCGACCCATGCCCCCGCCCTGTGTCCCACGGATGCCATCTGCTCGAACACGGCATCCGCAGCTTCGAAACTCTTCTCCGCCTCGTCGAGTCGACCACGCTCGAGCAGTGCCCGCCCGAGCACGAGATGCGACTGGCCCACCTCGTCCGGAAAGTCCTCGCGCCCTTCGAGCAACGCAAGCGCCTTGCGCGCGTGCTCATCCGCGGCGTCGTAATCGGCCAGCTGGAGGTGCACGGTCGCGAGACTGCCGAGAGCCTGCGCTGCATCCGGCTTCGACTCGGCCTCCACGGCCAGAGCGAACGATGCCTCGAGATGATCGATCGCCTGCTGGGGCTTGCCGAGCAAGAGATGCAGACCGCCGAGGTTGAGCATCAGCCGACCGACGTTGCGCTCGTCGTTGAGCTCCTGGTAGAGCGCCTTCGCCTGCTCGGCGTAGTTGCGAGAGACGACCCAGTGGCCTGTCCGCTCGGCGACGAGCGATGCCTGGAAGTACGTGTTCGCGACGACCCGGCGATCATCCATTCCCCGAGCGAGCTCGAGAGCCGCTTCGACGTCATCGCGTGCGGCATCGAAATCGCGCTGACGACGCCGGCAACGCGAGCGCCAGCCAAGGATGTCAGCCCGGAGGAGATCACACGGAAGCCCCGAGGCGTCGGCAAGCGCGAGCGCCTGATCGAACAGCGCGACGGCAATCGCGACGCTTGCCAGCTTGTAGCGGCAGACGCCGAGCCGGAAGAGGAGGTCGGCGCGATCGACGTCGGAGAACTGCGGGCCCTCGGCAAGCTCACGTGCGACCAGGAGAAGATCGACCGATTCGCGGGCGTCTCCCTCCTGCACGAGAGCCCAGGCCTCACCGGAAAGCGCTCGCACCTCGAGCTCGGCGGAGCCCGTGGCGCCGATGTCACGGCGAGCCGTGATGAACAGATCGACGGCCTCGGCATAACGGTGCGACTCGGTCAGCGCCTCGGCTCTCGCCAGTTGCGCCTCGATCCGGCCACGCACGTCGGTGGAGACGCCACCGCCGAGGAACGCGGCGTCAACGTCGAGACGCGTCGCCAACCAGGTGATCGCCTCGTCGGTGGGACGCGTCTTGCCTCGCTCGATCTGGCTGATGTACTCCTTCGAGAATCGGTCGCCGCCGACCTGCGTCTGGGTCAAGCCCGCTGCGAGGCGAAGCGAGCGCAATCGATCGCCGAGGCGCGAGATCGGGGCCGACGGCGTCGTTGCGGCCGGTGCGAGCGCAACCGGCGCGAGCTCGTCGTCCTGCACAGGGTGGTGAGGGGCGGCGTCCATCTGTGTGTCAGTCAACGCGGCTCACCTCCTGCCTGCCTCCCCCCGAAGGGTGAGCCGTGGCTCCCGAACGCGGTAAATCTCTCATGATGGCCGGATCTGGTCAAGTGAAGAAGAGTCTATCGCAAATCACTTGACCGAGCTACTTGACTTTTTAGGACGGGGCCTCTACAGTCTCGACTACCAAGCACCGCAGTCCACGCCAGGCTACGGAGCAAGGGGCGCACCGAACCGAACGGTGGCAGCAAGAAGGAGCCTCGTGCCTGGGCCGCAGAGTCACGAGCTTCAGCTGCCACACTCGGGGGAGGGAACCCCACAGAGAAACGGAAACGCCCCGGGAGCCGCAGCCAGGGGCGTTTCTGTTTGTGCGTCCGTGGAGCACCGCCGCCCGTAGGATCGAGCGATGGACACGAAGGGTGCTTTCGGACGGGGTTTCTGGGCCCTTGCGCCTCTGTGGCTCGGCGTCATCCCCTTCGCTCTCGCCTTTGCCGTCACCGCCCGGGCCGCAGGACTCTCACTGCTCGAGACGCAGGCGCTCTCGGTGTTCGTCTTCGCCGGCTCCGCCCAGTTCAGCGCCGTCGGTCTGATCGCGGTCGGTGCGGCCGGTCTCGAGATCGTCCTCACGACGCTTCTCCTCAACGTGCGGCACCTGCTCTACGGGCTCTCGCTCGGCCGCGTCTTCCAGCTGACGCGGCGCGAGCGCCCGGTGGCAGCGTTCTTCCTCACCGACGAGGCGTTCGGGGTCGCTGCCGGCGCGAAGGAGCGCTCGTTCGCCTTTCTCATGGGCATCGAGCTGAGCCTCTTCATGATGTGGAACCTGGCCACGTTCTCCGGCTTTCTGCTCGGTGCGACGATTCCGGATCCGGCCGAGCTCGGCGTCGATCTCATCTTCCCGCTCGCCTTTCTTGCGCTCCTCGTTCCGCTCGTCCGCACGCGGGTGGAGCTTGTCGTCGCCGTCGGTGCCGGCGCCCTTGCGTACGGGCTGCAGCAGGGCCTGCCGGGGGGGCTCCCGATCCTCATCACGGGGGTCGCCGGCAGCCTCCTCGGCGCCTTCCTCACCCGCGGGAGGTTCGCCGATCCGACGATCGACCTCGACGCAGCGGCGCGGGAGGTCGCATGACGTTCTGGCTCACGCTCGCCGGAATGGTGGCAGTCACCTTCGGCTCACGCTACGCCGGGCTTGCCCGCCGCACCGATCTACCGGACTTCTGGATCAGGTTTCTCCACTTCGTGCCCATCACGGTCTTTGCGGCGCTCGTGACGCCGTCTCTCCAGGGCGACCTCGGCGAGGGCGAAGTCCGCTTCGTGGCAGCGGTCGTGGCTGCGCTCGCCGCCTGGCGGACGCGTCAGCTCTGGGTCGCGATCGTCGTCGGGATGGCCGTGTTCTGGCTGCTCCGAATCCCGTTCTGAGTCCGGCGAAGCTGGCGGTGGACGCGGGCGACGCATCCGCTTCGCTCGCGCGAGCGTGTGCGTCGCCCCTACGGCGGGTGCGCATGTAGGGGCTATGCGAAACGGCGCCTCGGCGCCGTGCAGCGTCGCCCGCGTCAACCCCACGCGGCAGCGACGTCAGGCGCCGGAGAGCCAGCGCCGCCGCTCGCGACCGATCGCGGCGAACTCTGCCGAGCCGAGCACGCCCCCGAGCCTGTCGGCGAACGACCGCAGTAGACCACCCGCCAGAAAGAGCCATGCCTCTGCGTCCGGATCGCGGTCGACAGGGATCGTGCCTGCCAGCTGGTGCTCCCGCATCGAGCGTGCGACGAAATCGTGAACCTCACGGACATGAGCGCGGACGTGTGCCTGGATCTCCTCGTCCTCGGCCGCCTCTGTGACGCCCTGGAGCCAGAGGTTCGGGAGCAGCGGATTCGCCCACGGCGACTGTTCGGCAACATCGACATCCGACAAGCCTTTCGTGTTGTTCAGCGCAGCGACCTTTAACTCGATCGCCACCCTGAGCTGGAGCCAGGCCTCGTCGAGACAGGCGAACCACAGCTCCCGCTTCGAGGGGAAGTGCCGGTATATGATCGGCTCCGAGACGCACGCCGCGCGCGCGATCTCCGCCGTCGTCGAGCCGGAGTAGCTCCCTGAGCCGAACACCTCGAGGGCCGCAGCAACGATCGCCGCCCGCCGCTCGACGGCCGGAAGCCGAGCCTGCTTGACCTCGGTCATGCCGGTTCCGTCGAGACGGACTCGGGTGACGGCCGCGGACGGGCGTGACTGCGGACGGTC
>JANOFZ010000349.1:0-7875 GCA_031413935.1 Thermoleophilia bacterium
GCGACGGGCGTCGGGATGCCTGTCGTCATCTCCTTCACGGTCGAGACAGATGGGCGACTCCCGAGCGGACAACTTCTGGCGGAGGCGATCGAGCAGGTCGACCGCGAGACCGATGGAGCGGCGGCGTACTTCATGATCAACTGCGCTCACCCCACGCATTTCCTGCCTGTGCTCGGCGGCCCCGGACCGTGGCAGCGCATCCGCGGCATTCGCGCGAATGCGTCGACGATGAGTCACGCCGAGCTCGACAACTCCGAGGTGCTCGACGACGGCGATCCTGCGGCACTCGCGCGCGGGTATCTCGAAATCGGCAAGCGGCTACCGGATCTCGTCGTCCTCGGCGGCTGCTGCGGCACGGACCACCGCCATGTCGCGAGCATTGCCGACGCCTGGTTCGGCGAGCCTCCCGCTGCAGCCTAGGCTCGAGCGGCGAGTAGATCCGCGACGCGCACCTGCTCGGTGAGTAGCGTTCGGAACTTCGCGGGGTCGCCATCGATGTACGCCTCGCAAAGATCCTGCCCCGCCGAGTACGTGATGACGTAGGCGCGCCATGTCGGGTCGGTGACGAACCGGACGCCGTGCGGAGGATCTCCAAAACGGCAGTCAGAGCAGGAACCAGGCGTTCGGCGACGACAAGGCGCTCGTTGCGTCAGGCTTCGAGACGATCGCGCAGATCTCCGTTGCCCGGCAGGAGACGCTCGAGCTGCTCGTGCGCCTCGCGGTAGACATGAGGGACACGCGCTCGGGGCGGACGCCGTAGCAGCGCTCGACCTCGTCGGCGTACGAGATGCCCTCTCCCGCGAGCACGCCGGCGTAGGTGCGCAGGCCGCGAATCTGATCTTCCAGCCAGCCGCCGCGTTGCGCGTCGAGCTCGCCGGCAGCGGCAACAGTTTGACTCAGGGAATCGGCCTCCGCGGCGAGCTCGGTCGGATGGACGTACCGTACGACACGCCGATCTCGGACGAGCGGCGAAGCGGACGACTGCCAGTTACCACTTCTTCACCAGTGTGAAATACTCGATCCCCGATGGACGTCGTCTGGCTCGGGGAATCTCATGCGCACGAACCGTCAGTTGTCGGAGGCAAGGCGGTCGTCGGCACGAAGCGGGCGACCGCTGTCCTGCAGGACGGCCAGCTGGTCGAGGTCGACGGAACGAGCGGCACCGTTAGGATCATCGAAGCGTGACCCGCGGGACGGACGCCGAGCGTGCGGTGCTGGTCGCCGTTGCGCTCGGCGCCCTTCTCGCACCCCTCAATTCGACGATGATCGCGGTCGCGCTGCCGGACATCGTCGCTGACTTCGACTCGTCGATCGGGACCGTCGGCTGGCTCGTCACGTCGTACCTGCTTGCGCTCGCTGTCGTGCAACCGGTTGCCGGAAAGCTCGGTGATCGGCACGGCCGACGCCCGTTCATCATCGGTGGGCTCGCCGTCTTTGGTGCCGCCTCGCTCGGTGCCGCACTCTCACCGAGCCTCCCGTTTCTGATCGGGTTCCGCGTGGCGCAGGCCGTGTCGGGTGCCGTCGTCTTTCCGAACGGAGCGGGTCTCATTCGTGAGCTCATCCCTGCGAATCGGCGCGGAGGTGCATTCGGCATCGTTGGCGGATCAATCGCGCTTGCAGCAGGGCTTGGCCCGCTGATCGGGGGCGTTCTCGTCGGCGTCGGCGGCTGGCGGGCGATCTTTCTCGTCAATGTCCCGTTTGTTGCGGCGGCCCTCGCGATCACCTGGCGGGCCGTTCCCCGGAGCCCCGGCGTCGTGCCGGATACCGCGTTCGACTGGCTTGGAGCCGCCCTTCTCGCTGCAGTCCTCGGAGGATCGGCTGCGCTCGTCGTCGAGAGCGTGCACGCTCCCCTGGCACTCGCTCCCGGAATTCCCATCCTGCTCGTCCTCGCCGTTGTCTTCGTACGCCGTGAGTTGCGGCACCCGGACCCCGTGTTCCAGCCGCGCTTCTTCCGGATTCGTCCCTTCGCCGCGGCGAATGCGGGAATCTCCTCGAGCAACCTCGCCTTCTACACCGTCCTGCTCGCGACCCCGCTTCTGCTCACGAGGCACCTCCAGTGGTCGAGCTTGCAAATCGGGATCGCGCTGGCCCTGCTCTCCGCGCCCATGGTCATCTTTGCTCCGATCGGTGGCAGGCTCGCCGATCGATACGACCGGAGGCTGCCCTCCGTAGCCGGCTGTGCGGTTCTCACGGCCGGTCTCGTGCCACTTGCGATCGCACCAGGCCTGAGTACCTACGCTTTGCTGCCGTGCCTCCTCCTGATGGGTTCCGGTGTTGGGCTGTCGGCGGCCGGCCTACAGGCTTCGGCGATCGAGGCGCTCGAACCCGCTCAAGCAGGTGTCGCAGCTGGCCTGTTCTCCACCTCCCGCTACATCGGCAGCTTCGCGGGGTCGATCGCCCTGGCGCGCCTCCTCGACGAGGGTGAGGGACTCTCCGGATTCCACGCGGTCTTCGTGATAGCGCTCGTCGGAGCGGTCATCTCGGTGCTCGTGACCCTGGCGCTCCCGGCGGGAGGCACTAGACGGCCGGGGAAGCCTTGGGCTGTGGTGCCCGGCGCGCCACCTCGGCTCTGACCGCCGGCGCGACTTCGGTGCCGTAGAGCTCGATTGCGTGCATCGTCTTCGTATGGTCGAGGCTGCTCAGGTAGAGGAGAAAGCGCTGGTGGCCGAAGATCTCGTGCTGGAAGAGGATCTTCTCGATCACCTCCTGCGGGCTGCCAACGAAGTTCGCCCCACGTAACGTGCGCGCTGCCTCGAACTCCTCCCGAGTCATGGGCGGCCAGCCACGCTCCTGACCGATCTTGGTCATCATCGCGTCGAACTGCGGCCAGGAGGCATCGGCTGCCGCCTGGGAGGTGTCCGCGATGAATCCATGCGAATTGATGCTCAGCGCCGGAACATCGTGTCCGGCTTCGAGCGCTGCACGGCGGTGGCTCTCGGCGAACGGCTTGAAGCGCTCCGGCATGCCACCGATGATCGCGAGCGCCATCGGGAGGCCGAGTGCTCCGGCGCGAGCGGCCGATGCGGGATTCCCTCCGACCGCGATCCACACCGGCAGCGGATTCTGTGTGGGCCGTGGATAGATGCCGGCCGCGTCGAGCGGCGCGCGAAGGCTGCCAGACCAGGTGACGTGCTCGACCTCCCTGAGTCGCAGGAGAAGATCGAGTTTCTCGGCGAAGAGCTCGTCGTAGTCGGCAAGGTCGTACCCAAAGAGGGGAAACGACTCGATGAACGAGCCACGCCCAGCCATGATCTCCGCCCGTCCGCCGGAGAGTAAGTCGAGGGTCGAGAACTGCTGGAAGACGCGCACCGGATCGTCCGAGCTGAGCACGGTGACGGCGCTGCTCAGCCGGATCCGTGATGTCCTCTCGGCTACGGCGGTCAGCGTGATGACCGGTGCAGAGACAGCGAAGTCGGGCCGGTGATGCTCCCCGATTGCGAACACGTCGAGGCCGACCTCATCTGCAAGCGTCGCCTCCTCGATGAGGTTACGTAGCCGCACGGCGGGAGAGATCGTGCGACCCGTCTCCGGGTCGGGCGTGAGCTCCGCGAAGGTGTAGAGGCCAAGTTCCATTGCTGTTTGCTTGAGTACTCAAGCATCATAGCAAGGCACTCTGCTCGGAGTAACGGGGACGATTCGCGAGGTCGGTCAGAAAGCCGGGCGCGAGCTCGGCCGCAGCGTGTGGCGGCCCGTGAGCGACCGTTCTCTCCGTGCCACGAAGGCGCGCGAGCAGGTGACGATGTCCTCGCCACCACCGTGGGCAACCGCAAGCGTCACCCGGTCTCCGTCACTCTCGAGCACACGAGCTCGTGAACCGATCTCCAGAACGGAGCCCTTCTCGTCGGAGCGAAGCTCGGCGAGGAGGTACACGACATCTTCTGCGGGGCTGTCGGAGTCAGATCTCAACGTGAGACAGACGGGATTGGCTGCCGGCAAGGGTTCTCCTTCCGCGTCTACCCTGCTGTTCGTGCAGCCCCACCCGAGTAGGGTGCGTTGAGATGGCACGACCAAGGCTCGTTGGGATCAACCACGTCGCACTCGAGGTCGGCGACATCGACGAGGCCCTCGCTTTCTACGGGCGGGTATTCGATCTCGAGCTACGCGGGCGTTCGCGTGAGATGGCGTTCATCGACATCGGCGACCAGTTCATCGCCCTCTCACGCGGTCGGTCGCAGGAGTCCGATACCCATCGTCACTTCGGTCTCGTCGTTGACGACAGGGAGGCGACACGACGAGCGCTCGAGGCAGCCGGCGTGAACGTGCTTCCGGGCCGGGGGCTCGACTTCAGGGATCCCTGGGGGAATCTCGTTCAGATCGTTCAGTACGACGAGGTTCAGTTCTTGAAGAGCGACGCCGTGCTACGTGCGCTGGGCCTCGAGTCCAGCAAGAGCGAGCGGGCGCGGGCCGAGTTGCGCGCGAAGGGGATCGATCCGGGGTGAGCAGCCGGTCGGGCTGCCCTGAGCTCTACGCCGTCGACCAGCGGTCGGCGCGGAGCGTCCGCCGTGAGGCGAGCGAGCGTCGCTGCCGGGCGACGAGCGCACGCGAGCAGGTGACGATGCTCTCGAAGCGGCCGTAGCCGACGGCGAGCGTCAGCCGATCACCGTCGGCCTCGAGCACGCGTGCACGCGAGCCGATCTCATGGACCGGCCCCTGCTCGTCGGACCGGAGCTCGGCGAGCAGGTAGACGACCTCTCCCCCCGCAGTGATGTCTTCAGCGCCCATGATGGAAGAGACGGACGGACTCGCGTCAGGTTGGGAATCTTCACCCAATGCTTACGATCAGGGATCGGCTCCGCTGACCTGCAATGATCAGGTGACCTCGCGGCAGCCGCTCGCTGCCGCGTCGCGGACGAGGAGAGACACGTGAGTGAGCAGGAATACGACGAGCTGTGCGCTTCCCACTCATGGGAGGTGCCAGCTCGCTACAACATCGCAGCGGACGTCTGTGACAGGCATCCGCGCGACAAGCGAGCGCTGATCTGGGAGAGCTTCGATGGCACCGTTCGCGAGCTCGACTGGGGGCAGCTTCAGGACCTCGCCAATCAGGCTGCTCATACGCTGGCAGAGCACGGAGTGACGCGGGGAGACCGTGTCGCGGTGGTGCTCCCGGCCACCCCCGAGGCAGCTGCCATCTTCTTCGGCGTCTGGAAGCTCGGTGCGATTCTGCTCTCGATGTCGGTGCTCTACGGCGACGACGGGATCGAGCACCGTCTGTCCGACTCCGGGGCGTGCCTCCTCGTGACGGATGCCGACAACGCGCCGCGATTCGACCGCCCGTGGGCCCCGGGCGTTCTCGTGCTCGATCAGCACACTCTGACGGGAGCCTCGACAGACTTTGTCTGCGCCGACACCTCGGCCGACGATCCCGCCCAGCTCTATTACACGTCAGGGACGACGGGTCACGCGAAGGGAGTCGTGCATGCGCACCGCTACATGCTCGCCCACGACGAGTTCCAGCACTGCCATGACCTACGCGACGGCGAGCGGTTCCACGGGATGGGCGAGTGGGCATGGATCGCGGGCATCGCGCCGCTGCTCGGCCCGTGGCGCCTTGGCGCGGTGCAATGCGTCTACCGGCGGGAGGCCGGTTTCGACCCCCACAAGCAGCTTGCGTTTCTCAGCCGCCACCAGGTGACGAACGTCTTCACGACGCCAACGGCAATGCGTTCGATGATGGCGATCGATGACGCGGGGACGCGGTACCCGCAGTCGTTCCGTCGGGTGTGCTCGGCAGGCGAACCGCTGAACCCGGAGGCGATCCGCTGGTTCCGCGAGCAGTACGGCCTCACCGTGCTCGACTTCTACGGGCTCACCGAGTCGTATCCACTCGTGGCCAACTACCCCTTCATGGAAGTGCGCGAGGGGTCGATGGGAAAGCCGATGCCAGGCTGGGACGTGCGGATCCTCGACGAGGACGAGCAACCCGTCGCTTCGGGGGAGCGTGGCGAGATCTGCCTTCGCGCCCGCTCCAACCCGCACTATCCGCTCGGCTACTGGAGGAACGACGAGGCGGGCGAGGAGACGTTCGGCGGTGAGTGGTTCCACACGAAGGACGCCGCCGTTCAGGATGAGGACGGGTACTACTGGTACGTCGGGCGCGCCGACGACGTGATCATCGCGGCCGGCTACCGGATCGGCCCGTTCGAGGTCGAGTCTGCCTGCCTCGAGCATTCGGCCGTCAGGGAGGCAGCGGCAGTCGCCTCACCCGATGAGCTGCGCGGCAACGTCGTCAAGGCGTTCATCGTTCGTGCCGACGGTCACGCGCCCACCGTCGAGCTCGCCGCCGAGATCAAGGCCTTCGTCCGTGCGCGGCTCTCGGCCTATGCCTATCCGCGCCTGATCGAGTTCGTACCCGATCTGCCGAAGACGCTGACGGGAAAGATCCGGCGCATCGAGCTCCGGCAGCTCGAGCTCGACCGTGCCGCCGGGACGAGGCAGTGACCTCGCGTCACGCCGTTTGGTCGCATCTCCCGGTCGGACACCGCGTCTGCCGGCCTTGACCGTGCGGTCAGAAGCACTAGAGTTCGTGATCAAGCGTTCAATCGAGGGGGGAGCGGGATGCGATCGACACGGGGTCAGTTCGTCCGCAACGGAACCGCGGCGGTGGCTGCTCTTGCGCTCGGCGGTAGGTGGCTTGGCGGCCCCGGGGTGGCCCGAGCTGCTGTCGGACCGTATGGTGATCTGCTCGCAGCGGATGCGAACGGGCTCGCTCTGCCCGCGGGGTTCACGTCGCGCTTGATTGCCGCGACCGGCCAGCCTGTCGGTGACACCAACTACATCTGGCACGCGTTTCCCGACGGTTGTGGGACGTTCGCCTCCGCCGGTGGAGGCTGGGTTCTCGCGTCGAACTCGGAGGACAACGGAACGCAGGGGGGTGCATCGGCGATTCGCTTCGATCGGAACGGCTCGATCGTTGATGCCTATCGCATCCTTGGCGGAACCAAATGGAACTGTGCCGGCGGAGTCACTCCGTGGGGCTCGTGGCTTTCCTGCGAGGAGTTCCGCCAGGGGTTTGTCTGGGAGTGCTATCCGCTCGAGAAGGGCAAGCCGGCCGTGGCACGCCCGGGTCTCGGGACGTTCATCCATGAGGCTGCACCGGTCGATCCGCTCAGAGGTCACGTATATCTCACCGAGGACTCCTACGACTCGAGGCTGTACCGGTTTGCCCCGAACCGTGCCGGAGACCTTGGGGCGGGCAGGCTCCAGGCCGCGAAGGTGGCGACGAGCGGAGCTGTGACGTGGGTCGACGTGTCGCCTACGAGCCCGTATCGCGGAAAGGAGACCGCGGTGTTCGCGCGTGGTGAGGGGGCATGGATCTTCGCCGACGTCCTCTACTTCACGACGACCGGGGACGATCGCGTCTGGGCCCTCGACCTGAGACGGCAGGTGCTCAGCGTGATCTACGACGGCGTCGTCCAGGGCGGACCCCTGAACAGCCCGGACAACATCACCGTCCACGCTCGCACGGGCGACCTGTTCGTCGCTGAAGACGGTGCCGATCTTCAGCTCGTGCAATTCCGGCGGCAGTCTGGGGGTGTCTGGTCGGCCACGCCGTTTCTCCAGCTCGTTGGCCATGACGGCTCCGAGGTTACGGGTCCCGTGTTCTCCCCGGACGGGCGCAAGCTCTACGTCACCTCGCAGCGCGGGATGGACGGGAAGACGGGCCTCACGTACGAGATCAACGGGCCGTTCTAGATACAGTCGGCCCGGTGGGGAAGCGCTGGAGGGGCTACGCGCCCTTCCAGGTCGGCGCGCGCTTCTCGAGGAAAGCGCCGATCCCCTCCTGCGCGACGCCTGCGGTGGCGTTCGACGCCCTCACCGTCTTTGAGAGGTCAAACGCAGCGTGCTCGTCGAGCTCGACCTGGGCGTAGAAGG
>JANOFZ010000350.1:0-2802 GCA_031413935.1 Thermoleophilia bacterium
AGGAATCATCAGTCGAGGTCGGCTCCGCCAGTCACGTGCCAACGGAGGGCGAGGCGCTTCGGTTCTGGCTGAAGCTCGGAATGATCAGCTTCGGTGGTCCAGCGGGGCAGGTGGCGATCATGCACGACGAGCTGGTGGAGAAACGCGGCTGGATCTCGGAACGCCGCTTCCTTCACGCACTCAACTTCTGCATGGCGCTGCCGGGCCCGGAAGCGCAACAGCTCGCCTCGTACATCGGCTACTCGATGTACGGAGTCCGGGGAGCACTCACGGCGGGAGGGCTGTTCGTGCTGCCGTCGTTCGTCCTCTTGTGCTTGATGAGCGCCGTATACGTCGAGTTCGGCGAGGTCGCAGCCGTGGAGGGTGTCGTGCGTGGCCTCGGCGCCGCGGTAATCGCTCTTATCGCAGCGGCTGTTATCCGGGTCGGCCAACGGGTAATTCGGACGACACCCGCGCTGGTAATGGCCGTGCTCGCATTCGGGCTGCTGGTCGCAGGAGCTCCGTTTCTGGCGATCCTCGCGGCGGCCGCGCTCACGGGCTACGTCGTCGGGCGGTACCGCCCGACGCTCCTGCGAACGCCCTCGAGCCACGGCGACGACGACCCCGATGTCGCCCCTCGCGAGAGTGGGTTGCGGAGGCGTTTCGTCAAGACGATCCTCGTTTGGCTTGTCCCGCTCGCGGCACTCCTCCTTGTCGGGGGTCTGGTCGCGGAGCTGGCTGGGTTCTTCACGCTGGCAGCGCTCGTGACCTTCGGTGGTGCCTACGCGGTGCTCCCCTTCGTCGCCAGTTCAGCGGTTGAGCGCTTCGGATGGCTTACGGCCGACGACATGGTCGCCGGCCTTGCACTGGGCGAATCCACACCGGGGCCGTTGATCATGGTCAACACCTTTGTCGGGTTCCTGGCCGGGTACAACGTCGAGGGCGGACTCGCGTGGGGCCTCGCCGGCGCCACCATCGCAACGTTGTGCACGTTCGCGCCGTCGTTCGTGTTCATCATCAGTGGTGCCCCGCTGATCGACCGGATACGCACGACGGGGGCATTCGCCTCGTCACTCAACGGCATAACGGTCGCGGTCGTCGGGGTGATCGCCGCCCTGGGCGTCTTCGTCGCACGCAACGCTGCCATAGTCGACGGCAACCCGGACTGGCTCGTCATCGTTCTCGCCGTCGCAGCCTTCGTTTCGATCGTTCGCTTCAAGGTGGGCGTCATCAGCATCGTTGGGTCGTGTGCCCTCGTTGGCCTCATCGCGAGCGCCGTGGGGTAGCCGGCCTTCTCGTACCACTGAGCTGAGCTAGCGCTCGAGCACCCAGCTGCAGCCGGAGGAGAACGGCCTGTAGCCGAGGCGCTCGTTGATCGCCATCATCGGCGCGTTCGATTCGTCGTTCTGCGTGAAGACCCGGACGATGCCAGCGTCTGCAGCGGCCACGAGTGAGCACTGCTTCATCAGCAGGCCAAGGCCCTGACCACGGAAGGCAGGGGTCACTCCCGTGCCGACGTTCTGCGCGCGGCCGGACGCGCGGTCCGAGTCCAGGAACGAAATCCCAACCGGAACTCCACGAGCGACCGCGACGGTGCCGAGTTCGCGATCACACTCCGGATTGTCCCAGGTGAGGCGGCGCCAGGTCTCGTACGTCATGCCGGAAACATCGCCTGGACCGGGCTCGTCGAGGAAGCTCTCGTAGTCAGCCACGAAGACGCGCTCCAGGTCGTCCGCAAAGCTCCCCAGAGCCGCGATCTCGATTCCCGGCGGTAGCGAAGGGGGCGCGGCAACCGTCCTCGGGTCGACAGCCAGGCCCGTGACCGTCCCCTCGAGGCTGAATCCGCATCTCGCGACGAACGCCTTCGTGTCATCGTCGGCTCGACCGTGGGCGACGGTGCGACGGGCTCCGATCTCATTGAGGTGTGCCGAGAGGGCGTCCCAGAGGGCTGACCCGATCCCCAGTCCGCGATGCTCTGGGTGGACGGCGACCCCCGCAAAGGCTGTCGTGCGGACAGGGGCGAATGCGTCGATCCCACCAGTGGCCCAGCCGACTACGTCGCCGCCGCGCTCGGCGAGCCAGTCGATCACCCTGTCCTCGGGCGGTGCGCTCTCCCGGCGGTAGCGCATCCCTGCAGCCGTGACCACGCGGTCATCGAAGACGGTCGTCAGGAGAGCGGCTAGACGTGGAGAGTCGTCGAGAGTGGCGGGTGAGATCATCGTGATGGCGTCAACCCCCGCGTCGCGAGATCGTCTGGCGGAGAACACCTGTCTCGCGAACCCGGAGCACACGACATGCCGCCAGATACACGACGGCTCCGAGCGCAAGGGCAGTACCGAGGGAGATGATCTGAGCGACGGTCGAGCGGCCGAGGGCCCGATCGAGTCCGTACCAGACGCCGAACGCAGCCGCCCCGAGCACGATCGAAGCACCCGTCACGCGGATCACGGCATCGACGATCCGCGCGAGGCCCATGCCACCGACGCGGCGCCGGAGGAAGAAGACGAGGAATGCCACGCCGACGATGTTCACGAGCGACGTCGCAAGCGGGATCCCCCAGATGCCGACGCGGTACAGCGCCACATCGAGTACGGCGTTCAGACCGAGTGTGCCGACCCCGATCACGGTCGGGATCCAGTTCGACTGCAACCCGTAGAACCCGCGGCTCAGCATGAGCATCCAGCCGTTGAAGACGAGACCGAGCGAGAACGCCGCGAGGCACGCTGCCACAATCGTGACGTCGGACGCCGTGAATGCTCCGCGCTCGTAGACGAGCCGGACGATCGGCTGCGCGAGCACGGCCGACACGATCGAGGCCGGGAT
>JANOFZ010000351.1:0-5326 GCA_031413935.1 Thermoleophilia bacterium
CCCGGCCAAGTATTACCAGTTGAAGCACACCGGCGCGCGGGTGGGTTTCATCGGTGCGATGACGAACCTGCATTTCTGCGAGATCAGCATGCTGGCCCATGCCGATGTCGACACGGGCCCGATCATCACCCACTCGGCGCCGCTCGACGGCATCGGGGCGGCGATCGACCGGGTGGTCGGCCGGGAAGACGGGGTACTGAAGACGGTGATCAAGCCATGACCGACGTGGGGGGGCTCGAGTCACCGACGTGAAGCTCGCGTGCGCCGACGACACGTTCCGCCTGCTCGGCCTGGACGGAGTCGACGTCTGCCTGATGGAGGCCCGCTCCTCGCTCCGGCTCGAGGATGTCCGCGCCGACATCGCCGGTTCCGCGGCACGGCTCGACGAGCAGGTGCGTGGTCGCGGGCTCGAAGTCGCCGACGTGTTCGTGATCCCGTGGACCGACTTCCGGACGCTAGCGCCGAACCACCCCGATCCAGAGGAGCGGACGGCATCGGCGGCGTTGTTCGAAGACATGCTGGATTTCGCGGCAAGACTCGGCGCACCGGGTATGACGATCTTGCCCGGGATCGACTGGGAGCACGAGACCCCCGAGGACTCGCTTGCGCGAGCGGCCGTCGAGCTCGGCCGCCGCGTCGACGCTGCGCGGGCACGAGGCGTTCGCCTCTCGATCGAGCCCCATCTCGGCTCGGTCGCCCCCACTCCCGCCCGTGCGCTCGCCCTCCTCGAACGTGTCCCCGGGCTCGAGCTGACGCTCGACTACAGCCACTTCGTCTACCAGGGGATCGCCGAGAGCGAGATCGAGGCGCTCGCTCCCTTCGCGCGTCATTGTCATGTCCGCGGCGCAAGGCAGGGTCGGATGCAGGCCCCGCTACGCGAAAGCCAGATCGACTTCGAACGCATGGTCGACGTCCTCGAAGCTGCCGACTACGATGGCTTCGTCGGGCTCGAATACGTCTGGCTCGACTGGGAGCACTGCAACGAATGCGACAACCTCTCGGAGACGATTCTGCTGCGCGATCGCCTGCGGGAGAAGCTCGCCGGACGAGAGTGGAAGTACCCGGAGATGGTCGTGTGATCAGCGGGCTGCATCACTTCGGAATCACCTGCGCGAACGCCGATCGGTCGATCGCGTTCTACTGCGACCTCTTCGGCTTGACGTTGATCGCCGACCGCGAGGTACCGAGGGGCGGTTTCGTCCAGGACGTCACCGGGGTGCAGGACGCGAGAGTGCGCCTCGTGCACCTTCAGGGCTACGGCGTCAACGTCGAGCTGCTCGAGTACATCGAGCCGCCGGGCGAGGTGAAGGCGCGGGAATTCAACCACGCCGGCAGCGCTCACCTCTGCTTCATCGCCGATGACCTCGACGCAACGTGTTCCTCCCTGGCGGCGAAAGGCGTGAAGATCCGTTCGCGCGACGGCGCCCCCGTCGCCGTCGTAGGCGGCCCGAACGACGGCGGCAAGGGACTCTACGTCGAGGATCCGGACGGAAACGGCGTCGAGATCATCGAGCTCGCGCGTCCCTGGCCGACGGCGAGTGGTGGCTCTCGCCAGGAACGGTCGATCTAATCACCATTTGATGAAACGGTCATTTCTTGACTAGACGAGAGACACGGGGATACGATCATCGTGCTGTGAGCGTCACCCCCGCGCCAGGCGACAACGTCGAAGTGCTCGGATACATCGAGCCGGGCGACACGTGGGCGCGAGCCTGGTCGATGGAGCGTGGTGGCTAACTCATGGACTACGGGTTGGCTGGAAAGGCAGCGATCGTCACCGGGGCCGCGGGGGGCATCGGGCTTGCGTGCTGCCGCGCCCTCGTCGGTGAAGGCGCAGGCGTCGTCGTCGCCGACCTCGACCGGAGCGCCGCGGAGGCGCGGGCCGGGGAGCTCGGCACCGCCTGCGTCGGAATCGGCGCCGACGTCGCGAACGCCGACGATGCCGAGCGCCTTGTCGGAGCGGCGGTTTCCACATTCGGCCGACTCGATGTGCTCGTCACGTGTGCCGGTGTCTTCCACGCCACTCCCTTCAACGACATCCCTGCCGATGAGTGGGACGCGGTTCAGGCGGTGAACCTGAAGGGAACATTCCTCGTCGCCCAGGCGACGCTGCGGGTGATGATCCCGCAACGAAGCGGACGGATCGTGACGGTCGCATCGCTCGCCGGGCAGACCGGTGGGATCGGCGCCGGCGCCTCGTATGCTGCCTCGAAGGCTGGCGTCGTCGCGCTGACGAAGTCGATCGCGCGCTTCGCCGGCCCTCACGGGATCACCGCGAACTGCGTCAACCCCGGTCTGATCGAAACCCCGATGCTCGCCGGCTGGCCGCAGGAAGCGCTCGAGCGGACCGTCGCAGCGACACCGCTCGGCCGCCTGGGAACGCCCGAGGAGGTGGCCGACACGGTCGTCTGGCTTGCATCAGACCGTGCCTCGTTCGTCCACGGAGCGCACGTGGACGTCAACGGCGGCCTGTACACAAGCTGAGTCAAACAAAGGAGGAGGAAGACGATGGCAACAGCAAAGGTCTGTAGAGGAAGCTGGTGCATGGCGTTCGGCTTCGAGCCGATGGCATCGCTCGAGCAGGTAGCTCAGGTACTTGCGGCGTTCAACTACGACGGCATAGAGGTCGGCGGCTTCTTCGACCACGCAACGGTCGAGCGGTACCCCGACAAGGCGAGCCGCGAGAAGCTGCGCGCACATCTGAACGATCTCGGGCTCGAGATCGCGGGCATCGCCCCCGGCCCCTACGGCGACCTGTTCCGCCTGCCCTGGGCGACGGGATCGCAGGAGGTCTACGACGAGTACCTGGAGTACTTCGAGAGCTACCTCGAGCTCGCGGCCGACATGGGGATCCCGGGCATGCGCGTCGACCCCGGTGCCGCCGGCCCGCTGCCGTACGACGCCGACTACGACCAGGTGTGGGATCGGGTCGTCAGCACGTTCCAGCACCACGCCGAGAAGGGCGCCGAGGTCGGTTGCATGATGCTCTGGGAGCTCGAATCGCTGCAGCCGTTCAACAAGCCGTCAGAGACGGTCAAGATGCTGAACGACGTCGGCAACGACAACTTCAAGCTCATGTACGACACCGGCCACTTCCAGGCGTGCGGCGTGATCGGCCACAATCACGTGCAGCCGGCCGAGACCTTGCCGAATCAGATCGACTTCATCAAGATGCTGCCCGCAAACTCGATTGGCCACATTCACCTGTGTGACACCGACATGAACACCTGCCTGAACATGTTCGGCACGAAGTCGAACTTCGGAGATGGGATCATCGACTTCGAGGAGCTGATGCCAGTTCTCGCCGACGCCTACAACGGTGAGTGGTGGGCCGTCGACTCGATCCCGATGGGCTCGAAGGCCTGGCAGGACACCTGGGACGGCATCCTCGTGATCAACGACCTTCTCGATCGCCACGTCCGCGGAAAGTGAGGAAGTGATGAAAGCAGCAGTCTTCTACGACACGGAGGATCTCCGGCTCGAAGATCTCCCCGAGCCCGAGGCCGAGGCCGACGAGGTCGTTGTTCGCGTGCTCGCCTGTGGCTTCTGTGGCTCGGACATCGAGTACTACTACGGCAAGAGCCCGCTCGGAACACCAGACGGAAAGGGACCGCTCGTCCTCGGCCACGAGGTGTGCGGCGAGGTCGTCCACGCGGGCAAGCTCGCCGAGCGGTACGGCCTCGCCGAGGGTGACCGCGTCGCCGTCAACCCCGTCCAGAGTTGTAACGCGTGCAACGCTTGCCGCGCGGGCAAGCTGCAGTTCTGTCAGAACCTGACGGTGCTCGGGGTGACGATGAACGGCGGGTTCGCCGAGTACGCCAAGACGAAAATCGCTCACGCCTACAAGATCCCCGACAGCCTCTCGAATGAGCAGGGGGCCTTCGTCGAGATGCTCTCGTCGGCCGTCTACGCCGTTCAGAAGGCAGAGATCAAGCCAGAGAACTTCGCTGTCGTCTACGGCCCCGGCCCCGTAGGCCTTGCAATGGTGCAGCTCCTCAAGGCCGAGGGTGCGCGGGTCGGCATCGTCGGCACGCGAGACTATCGACTCCAGCTCGCACTGGACACCGGAGCCGACCACGCGTGGAACGTGAGTGACGAGAGCTCGCCGTTCTACGCACCCGACCTCACAGAGGCGATCAAGGCCGCCAACGACGGTGATCTGGCCGATCGTGTGCTCGTTGCGACCGCATCCGTTCAGGCGAATCAGCAGGCGATCGAGATCTCCGGGCCTGGGTCGGTCGTCGTGTTGATGGGCCTTGCGGGCCCGCACGACTCGATCACGGTTCCGCTCCTCTCGAACCTCTACCTCGACAAGACGATCCGCTTCTCGCTGCTCTACCCCCTCCAGTGGCCGACAGCGATCCGGATCCTCGAGGGCAAGACCGTCGATACGAGCAAGATCATCACCCACTCGGCCACACTCGACGGCATCGCGCCGGCAATCGAACGCGTCCTGAACAGGGACGACTCCGTCATCAAGACCGTCATCACTCCATAGGAGGCACTCATGGCCGAACCGCGTTTCTCCGTCTCCCAGATCACGACGTTCCACCAGACCTTCGAGCAGGATCTCGCCACGTACGCCGAGGCCGGCGCCGAGGGAATCGGGGTGTGGGAGTTCAAGCTGGGCGACGACGATGCCGACACGGTTGCCCGCCTGAAGGACTCCGGGCTCCGGGCGACGACGTGCATTCCCGGGACGCTGTCCATCTTCCCGGTTCCCTTTCCGGGACCGACGGATCCGGAGGAGCGGACACAGGGTCTCTGTGACGCGATTCGGCGATTCGCGCCCTTCGAGCCCGAGGTGGTCCTGTGCCTGACGGGTCACCCCGGCGAGGGGGCGGATCCGGTCGAGTCGAGGCGGGTGGTCGTCGAGGGACTGCGCCGGTGCGCGAAGGTCGCAGCGGAGCACGGGCTCGCCCTCGGACTCGAGCCGCTTCACCGCGAGGTCTACGGGCACTGGTCGATGATCGGGACGATCCCCGAGACGATCGATCTGATGGACGAGGTCGACGAGCCGAACGTGAAGCTCCTCTACGACGTGTACCACCTCTGGGACACAGACGACGTGCTCGATCACACCGTCAAGCACGGCAGCCGGATCTCCTCGAGCGTCCACATCTGCGACTGGCGCGACCCGACGCGGAACGACTTCGACCGGGCGCTTCCCGGAGACGGAATCATCGATCTGGCAGCGATCTTCGGGGCGCTCGAGGCGGGCGATGCGATCGACTGGGTCGACCTCGAGATCTTCTCCGACGACGGGTCGTTCAGCGACATGGACTTCGACGACTCGCTGTGGAAGCAGGATCCGGTGGATGTCTGC
>JANOFZ010000352.1:0-2270 GCA_031413935.1 Thermoleophilia bacterium
CCTGCCGGGTCGAGCCCGAGCGTTGGCTCGTCGAGAAAGACGACCTGGGGGTCGTTCACGAGCGCGCGTGCGATGCCGAGCCGCTGGCGCATCCCGCGGCTGTAGGTGGCGACCAACGAGCGGGCGCGCTCCGTCAGTCCGACGTCAGCCAGAAGGCTTGTTGTAACCGCCGCCGCGCTTGCTCGATCGCGACAGTACAGGCGGGCATGAAAACGAAGAAACTCTTCGCCGGTCTGGTGCTCCGGGTAGCCGGCACTCTCCGGCAGCACCCCGATAGCCTTGCGGATCTCGGCCGGCCGCGTGTGCGGCGCGCCGGCGACGCGGAAGCTGCCGCGCGTCGGTGAGAGGATCGTCGTCAGGACGCGGATCGCCGTCGTCTTGCCCGCCCCGTTTGGCCCGAGGACGCCGAGGATCTCCCCGGCTTCAGCGGTGAAGCTCAGATCCTCGAGGGCAACGAACGACCCGTACTCCTTGCGGACGCCGTCCGCCTCCACTGTGACGGTCATCGCCCGCACACTTTCGGACCGCGAGGCACGAGCCGTACCTCGCCCCTACTTGTCCTACTCATAGCGGAGCGCATCGATGGGATCGAGGCGCGCCGCACGACGCGCCGGGTAGTAGCCGAAGAAGAGGCCGACGGCGACAGCGACGCCGAAGGCCAGGATGAGGGAGCCGGGTGCAATCAGTGTCTGCCAGTGAGCGAACGCCCCGATCAGCCTCGTGGCGACGATCCCGGCGAGCAGGCCGGCGATACCTCCAGCGGTGCTGAGAACCACTGCCTCAATCAGGAACTGGGTCTGCACCGTCCGAGGATCGGCTCCGACGGACTTGCGAATCCCGATCTCCCGGGTCCTTTCCCGTACGGAGACGAGCATCATGTTCATGATTCCGATCCCGCCCACGAGCAGGGCGATTCCCCCGAGAGCGAAGGTGAGCAAGCGGAAGGTTCCGGTCGTCTTCTGCGCCTCCTTGACGGACTGCGCCTGGTCCTCGGCAGAGAAGTCGTCGGCGTAGGAGGCAGGCAGCCTGTGCTCTCGCCGGAGCAGTTCGGTGATCGTGTCCATCGTCGCCTCGATCTCCCTCTCGTCCGGAACGCGAACGCCCACGCTCTTCGTCGTCGTACCGCCGAGCAGGGAACGCAGCACGACGGGCAGCGGAACGAAGACACGGTTGTCGAGGCTCTCGCCCGCCAGTTTGCCTTTGCGGGCCTGAACGCCGATCACCTCGAATTCGTGACGACCAACCCGCACTGTCCTGCCAATCGGGCTCTGGCCCGGGAAGAGCCTGGCTGCGGGCACGGTGCCGAGAACGATGACGCTTCGACCGAAGTCGACGTCGGCAGCCGACAGCAGTCGCCCGCGCCCCGCGGCCTGGTTGTAGATGTCCGCGTAGGCCGGAGTGACACCATAGAGGCGAGTAGTGCCATTGTTGCGACCAGCGGAGATGCTGAGACTCTCAATGTCCTGGTGCGGTGCGACGGAATCGACGGTCGACAGCTTCGAGATCGCGGCGACATCGCCGGTCGTGATCGTCCGTTCACTCGCCGACTCGCCCGTGCCGATCGTGATGAACTCGCCGTCAACGAGCACGACGTTTGCACCGAGGCGCCGGATACTGTCGGCAACTTCCTTCTGCGCACCCGCACTGACAGCCGTGACCGTAACGAGCGAGGCAACGCCGATCACGACCCCGAGCGCCGTCAGCATCGCACGGAACCAGTTGGCACGAAGAGCCGCAAGCGCGATCCTCACCTGCTCGATGAGAGCCGTCACTGCACGTCCCGCGTCTCGTCACCTACGAGGAGCCCGTCCGCAAATTGAAGGATTCGCGATGCCCGCCGCGCCACCTCAGTCGAGTGGGTGACCATGACGATTGTTGTCCCCTCCGAGTGGACGCGTTCGAGCAGAACGAGCACTTCTTCCGCGCTCGCGGAGTCGAGATTGCCTGTGGGCTCGTCGGCCAGGAGGACGCTCGGATCGGCGACGAGCGCCCGTGCGATTGCGACGCGCTGCTGCTGACCACCTGAAAGCTGGTTCGGTTGATGATCGGCCCTGCTTTCGAGGCCCACAGCAGCAAGAGCATCGAGGACGCGGGCCCTCCTCTCCCGCGCCGGCACGCCGGCGTAGACGAGTGGCAGCTCGACGTTCCGGGCAGCTGTCATCCGCGGAAGGAGGTTGTACGCCTGAAAGATGAAACCGATCCGCTCGCCACGCACCCTGGCACGCCGAGCCTCGGAGAGGTGCGTCACCTCCTCGCCAACGAGCATGTAT
>JANOFZ010000353.1:0-7536 GCA_031413935.1 Thermoleophilia bacterium
TCGAGCTGCGTGCCCTGGCCCTTGGCGGCGTCCCAGGAGCGGAGAATTGCCTCCGGGTAAACGCCGACGAGGCCGAGTCCGTTGGCCGGTGCCGCGACGACCGACCCCACCCCTGTGCCGTGCTCACCTCCGATTCCGGCAGGCTCCTGATCGTTCAGCGTCACCGTATTTGCCCGGCCGAGGAATTCCGGGTGGGTGATGTCAATGCCCGAATCGATGATCGTCACCGGGCGCCCCGCAGGTGGTGGTGTGAGGGTGTCGACGCCGATCGCGGAACGCCACCATTCGGTCGGAACGAGAGGATCGGTGAAGTCCGTCACCGAAAGCGAGCCCGCGACCCGATTCGGTGTGCTGAGTCGAAGTGAGCCACGCTCGCGGAGGAGCGGGACGAGTCGCTTGGCTGCGTCGTCGGAGACGAGATAGAGACCGAGCGACCGCGCCACGACGATCCCACCCTCCCTGGTGATGAGGACAGCGTCGGTACATCGCGCCGACGAACGGAGCTCCACGAGCGTTGAGCCAGACGACGGTTTGGCCGCGGAGGTCGGGGAGACGGCGATGCCGGCGGTGAGCGCCGTGAGCGCGAGGGCGGAGAAGAGGCGCATTGCCCTGAGTTCTACGTGCAGGCATCGGCCGTGGATGTCCCTGGTGTTTAAGGTTGGGTTGTGAGTCGTGCCTACGTCGGGCTCGGAGCAAATCTGGGCGACCGGGCTGCGACGCTTGCGCGCGCACTCGAGCTCCTCGGGCAACAAGCACAGATCGCGATCGTTGCCGTCTCGTCGTTCCGGGAGACAGATCCGGTCGGGTACCTCGACCAGCCGCGGTTCCTCAACGCCGCAGTCGCCATCGAGACGCCGCTGCCGCCGCAGGCACTGCTCGGCACCTTGCTGGATGTCGAGCGTGAGCTCGGTCGGACACGCGAGGGACCGAGATATGGACCGCGCACCGTGGATCTCGACCTGCTGCTGATCGAGGGCGTCACCGTAAACGAGCCGGGGCTAACGCTTCCGCACCCGCGTCTGCACGAGCGGGCGTTCGCCCTCGAACCGCTCGTCGAGCTCGACCCTTCGATCGTGGTGCCGGGCCACGGGACAGTGACGCAGCTCCTCAATGGGCTCGACTGAGCGCGGTGTCGTACGACGTTTTGCTCGTGTGCCCCTATGGCAGGCGGCCGCCGCGCTCGGTCCCGGGAGAGGCTGCGCCGTCTCCCCTACAGGGGTACCGGTGGAACAACGTGGGGCGGCGCACTAGAATCAGCCCATGAGTCATCTCGACGAGCTGGACGAATTCGAGGCGAAGCTCGAGCTCGAGCTGAAGCGCGAGTACACCGCGGTCTTCGGCCTCTTCCGCTACTGCATTCTCACCCAGGATGCGACCTATCTCTGTAACAAGCTCGACCTCAAGGTCGCGCCGCAGGCGAGCTACCCCTTCTTCCACCTCCGGATGGAGGACGTCTGGGTGTGGGACAAGAACCGGCCGACGCGCATGATCCCCAGGGCCGAGGTCTACACGTCCGGCGACATGACCGTCGAGGAGCTGCGCGGCGAGGGCGACGAGCCCAAGCTCACGGCGCAGTCGCTTGCCGACCGTATCGGTGAGTCGTTGCCGGACGATGAGGAAGCGCTGTAGAGCTACGCGAATCGCTCGTTGTGTCGGACGGATCGGAGGCTTCCGTGTTGCTCGCTGTCGATGTAGGGAATACCCAGACCGTTCTCGGCCTCTATGACGGCGACCGTCTCCGCGACGACTGGCGCCTCGCGACGGAGCGAACGAGGACGGGCGACGAGCTCGGCGTCCTCCTCGGCGGCATGCTCGACCTCGACGATATCGATGGCATCTGCCTCAGCTCGACGGTGCCGACGCTCATCCGGGAGTGGGAGCGAATGGCCGAGCGCTGGGCGCACGCACCGATTCTCGTCGTCGGGCCAGGCCTCAAGACCGGGATCCCGATCCGCTACGACGATCCGCGGGAGGTCGGGCCTGATCGCATTGTCAACTCGATCGCGGCAAAGGAGCGGTACGGCGCGCCCGTGATCGTCGTCGACTTCGGCACCTCCACGAACTTCGACGTCGTCTCGCCCGCCGGGGAGTACGTCGGCGGTGTCCTCGCACCGGGAATCGAGACGTCGATGGAGGCTCTCTTCGCGCGTGCGGCTCGGCTCGTCAAGGTCGACTACGTCGAGCCGCCGGCCGTGATCGGCAAGACGACGGTCGGAGGTCTTCAGTCGGGCCTCGTCTATGGCTTCGCCGGTCAGGTGGACGGTATCGTCGCGGCGATTCGCGGCGAGCTCGGTGCGGAGGCTCGCGTGATCGCCACCGGTGGCCTTGCCGAGCTCGTCGCTCCGTATTCGAGCACGATCGAGCGCGTCGACCAGCATCTCACGCTCGAGGGCCTCCGCCTCGTCTGGCATCTCAACGCGTGATCATCGAGTCGCACACGCTTCTCGTGTTCTCGCTCGCAGCCCTTGCGATCCTGACCGTTCCCGGGCCAGCCGTGCTCTACATCGTCACGCGCAGCATCGACCAGGGGCGAGGGGCCGGCCTCGCGTCAGTGCTCGGGATCCACGTCGGCACCCTGTTCCATCTTGCCCTGGCGACACTCGGGTTGTCCGCGATTCTCGTCTCGTCGGCGACAGCGTTCACGGTCATCAAGCTGCTCGGTGCGCTCTATCTGATCGTGATCGGGATTCGCACCTTGCTCGGCCGTGCGGACGACGCAGACATCGACCCCCAGCAACCGCCGCGCCGCCGCCGTAGGGACTTCGCCGAGGGTGTCGTCGTCAACGTTTTCAATCCGAAGACGGCCCTGTTCTTTCTCGCCTTCCTCCCGCAGTTCGTCGAGCCGGACAAGGGACAACCATCGCTGCAGATCCTCGCGCTCGGTTTCACCTTCATCGCACTCGGCCTGGTGACCGACTCGATGTGGGCTCTCGCGGCAGGCTCGGCCGGCGAGACGCTGCGCAAGAGCCGGAAGTGGGCTCAGGTGCAGCGATACGTGTCAGGCTCGATCTTCGTGGCGCTTGGCGCTGTCACGGCCCTGACCGGGTCGCACGGGAAGACGGGGTAGTGCGCCACCGCGAACGTTTCATCTGTACTCCGTAGAGGAGACGGCGCAGCCTCTCCCGGGAACGAGCACACCGACCACCGGCTCGGGGGGCACACAGGCGCAGCATTGGAGCGCTAGGCGCTCTCGAGGTGGAGGGTGAGCCGCGGGGCCAACGAGATCGCAATCGCGTCGCGCGTGCGCTTGGCCTCGTAGAGCGCGCCGTCGGCGCGGTTGAGCGCTACACCTGGAGCGACGGAGCCGTCGAGCAGCGTCCCTCCCACCGAGACGGTCATCGGGAGTGCCGTTGTCGAGGTTTCGATCGGAAGCTCCCGGACGAGAACGCGGATCCGCTCGGCGAACTGCTCGAGCTGACGGCGTCCGCGGACGCTGGGCGCGAGCACCGTGATCTCCTCGCCGCCCCAGCGGGCGACGATGTCGGTGGGTCGCAGACCGTCGGTGAGCCGGCGGACGACCCCGATCAGAACCTCGTCACCGATCTTGTGTCCGAAGCGGTCATTGACCGACTTGAACCGGTCGAGGTCGATGACGCAGAGCCCTGCCGGCAGGCCGCCGCGGACGATGCGTGCGTGCTCGGCGAGCATTGCCTCTTCGAAGGCACGGCGATTCGGCGCTCCGGTGAGCTGATCGCGTCGAGCGTTCGCCTGTTCGGTTGCGAGCGCAGCGGCAGTCGATGCCCGACTTCGTTGGGCGATCAGGAGCATCGCAAGGAGCGATGATGTTGCGGCCACAACGAGAGCCGCGTTTGCGCCACTCGTGATCAGGAGAACCGCGAGCAAGGGAGCGACGACAAGGGTCTCGAGCAGGTCGACTCGAACACCTCGCGACCAGAGCTCGACAAGCCGACCGGGGTGTCGCTCGAGAATGATCAGGAAGCGACACACGGAGTTCACTGCGACGGCGGCGAGCATTGCAGCGGCGGCAGTCGCGGCAGCACGAGCGCCGGTGATGTCGCCGCCTCCGATGAGCGCCAGGCCGACGAGTCCCGCCGCGAGCCCCTGAAGGGCTGCGACGCCACCCTCTGCACCGACACGGCGCCACACAGCTCCACGCTGAATGATCTGGGTTGCAACCCCCGCTGCGACGCCGAGAAGCGGCCCCCCGATCAGTCCTGCGAGGACGACCACGGGCGTGGCAGCGGTGTACCAGCTTCGTGGGCCGAGTTGAACGACCGCCTGGCTCGCCGCCGCAGCCAGGGCAATCAGTGCGAGCGAGATCGGAAGCGAGGCGGCGATCGATACGCCGAGGGTTAAGGCGCAGAGCGTCGCTCCGGTGAGAGCAGCGAAGGGAAGGCCGAGGGCGACAAGGGTGCCGCGAGACGGATCAGCAACCTCCGCTGACGGATGCTGCCGGAGCCCGGGCCGCCTAGCCCGGCGTGTCGCAGGTGGGTGTGTCACGGTTACTACGAGAGAACGGGTTGAAACCCCCTTTCGAGTATCCCCCGGGCGGGGGAGGCGACGCCTGGATCGGGGCGCTGCGGCGCCCCTCGGCGACACAGGGCACGGGGTCCTCTATCGCCCGACCAGCACCGTATTCCCCGGACGGCGTCCTAGCCGCCGCCGTACACGGAGATCGGGAGCGCGAGCGTGATCTCGTCCCCCGACGGTATCTCGGCTTCGAGTTGCTCGATCAGCGGCAGCGAGCCGGGTGCGGCGGCAATCAGTCGCCGCTCGACCTCCTCGGTCGAGTCGAGAACGACGAGCTCCTGCTTGAAGGGGCGGGGGAAGCGTCCGCGGCCGAGGTACCACGCGTAGAACTTCTTCAGGAAGCCGGAGGCCCGCCGCTCGCCGAGCTCACGGACGGTTTCGCGGATGAAGAGCACGAGCTCGGCGACGACCTCCTCGCGGCTCGGCTCCTCGGCGTCTCCGTCGACGATCTCCCGCAGAGCCCACGGGTTCCCCTGCGCGCCGCGGCCGACCATCACGGCCGCCGCGCCTGTCGTTGCCAGCACGGCTTGCGCACGAGCGCGAGAGGTGATGTCGCCCGATGCGATCACGGGGACATCGACGAGCGACACGAGCTCCGCTGTGAGTGCGTGGTCGGCGGTGCCGGTGTACATCTGCTGCGCCGAGCGCGGGTGCAGCGTCAGAACGGAGGCGCCGGCCTCGGCGAGGAGAGGGCCAACGGTCAGGCAGTCGCGCGAGCCGTTCATCAGCCCGCGCCGCATCTTGACGGAGACAGGCAGATCGACGGCGTCGGCGACCGAGGCGACGATGCGACGGGCGAGATCGGGCTCGTCGAGCAGCGTCGCGCCGGCGCCGGTCTTCGTCACCTTCCGCACCGGGCAACCGAAATTGATGTCCACGATGTCTGCACCTGCGGCGGCAACCATCCTGGCTGCCTCCGCCATCGTGGCCGGGTTCGAGCCGAAGAGCTGGATCGCGAGCGGGTGCTCGTCGGCGGCGACTCGGAGGTAGCCGAGGGTCTTCTCGTTGCGGTGTTCGATACCCGCACACGACACCATCTCGGAACAGACGAGGCCGGCCCCAAAGCGGCGCCCCTGCCGCCGGAAGGCCTGCACGCTGACGCCCGCCATCGGCGCAAGGACGAGACGGGTCGGCACTTCGATCGTGTCGATGTACCAGCTTTCGCGGAGATCGATCGACATGGAAGCCAATGGTAGATGCCGTTTGCGCGTGGGCGGCTGCGGCAGCTACCCTTCACGACCGTCGCGACGCCCGGGATCGGGCAGAAGTCCCACTAAAGCCCAATGGAGGCCGAAATCTTGAAGGAAGTACTCCTCACCCCCGAGGGCTACGAGAAGCTGACGCAGGAGCTCGAGCTTCTGCGGACGGAGAAGCGCCGCGAGGTTGCCGACCGGATCCGTGTTGCCCGCGAGTTCGGCGACATCGCGGAAAACGCCGAGTACGACGATGCCAAGAACGAGCAGGCGATGCTGGAGCACAAGATCGCGCAGCTCGAGGAGCGCCTGCTCAGCGCCCGCGTGATCGATGTCGCGGACGTCGATACCAGCGTTGTCTCGGTCGGATCCGTTGTGCGTCTGCGCGACGTCGACGCCAAGCAGACCGTCAAGTACTACATCGTGGGGTCAGCAGAGGCCAACCCCGCGGAGTTCAAGCTCTCGAACGAGTCGCCGGTCGGACGCGCGATCCTCGGCCACAAGAAGGGCGAGACGGTCGAGGTCCTGACGCCGCGCGGCAGCAAGATCAAGTTCAAGATCATGGAGATCTCCGCAGCCTGATGCACGGCGACAGGCTTCAGCCTGTCTCCTGGGTTTCGGTTGGCGGCAACTCTCCGTCAGTTCCCGCATACGATTCCCTCCGTGCCCGATCCCACACCCGCAAAGCGCTTCCCCGACCGGGTCGAGATCTCATCCGTCAGGGACGAGTGTGAGCCACTAGAGGCGGGTCAGGCCGCCGAGGTGACTCGCCGGGTCGCGGGTCGCGCGATGGCCCGTCGGGACATGGGGAAGCTCGTCTTCCTCGACGTCGTCGACCGCTCGGGGCGGATACAGGTGATCTGCGAGTCGACGAAGACCGGCGAGATCGACGTGCTGCTTGGCGACGTCGTGGGTGTTGTGGGACATCCGGGGCGGGCCCGGCGCGGCGAGCCTTCGCTGCTGGCCGATTCGCTCGAGGTGCTCTCGCGCAACACGCAATCGCTTCCCGACACATTCCACGGGCTCACGGACGTCGAGCTCCGCTACCGCAAGCGGTACCTCGATCTCCTCGTCAACGAGGAGACGAGGGCCGACTTCATCCTCCGCTCGCGGATCGTCGCAGCAGTACGTGCTTTCCTCGACGGTGATGGGTTTCTCGAGGTCGAGACACCTGTCCTGCAACCGGCCTACGGCGGCGCGTCCGCTCGTCCGTTCGTGACCCACCACAACGAGCTCGAGCGCGACCTCTACCTCCGTATCGCGACGGAGCTCTACCTGAAGCGGCTCATCGTCGGAGGTCTCGAGCGGGTGTACGAGATTGGCAAGGACTTCCGCAACGAGGGTGTCTCCTTCAAGCACAACCCCGAGTTCACGATGCTCGAGTGGTACGAGGCATACGCCGATTACCGCGACACGATGGTTCGGATCGAGACGCTCGTCGAGACGGTTGCAGAACAGGTGATCGGCACGACCGAAATGCAGTTCCGCGGCCACGATCTCGATCTGAAGGCTCCCTGGAAGCGGATCCGCTTCACCGAGGCGCTCGAGGCAAAGGAGCTGTGGACGCGCGACGACGTGGAGCTTCGTGCCTGGCTGACGGAACGTGGAGTGGACACCGAGGCAGACAGGGACTGGGCGCAGCTGATCGACAAGGCATTCAGTCATTTCGTCGAGCCCGAGCTGATCGAGCCGACGATTGTGCACGACTACCCCATCGAGATCTCGCCCTTTGCGCGGGCAACCGACACGGATCCGACTCTGACCGAGCGGTTCGAGTTCTTCATCGGTGGAATGGAGCTCGGCAACGCGTTCTCCGAGATCAACGACGCAGCGACGCAGCAGGCGCGCTTCG
>JANOFZ010000354.1:0-2030 GCA_031413935.1 Thermoleophilia bacterium
GGATGCGGTCGCCCGTGCGGAGGAGCGCGAGCCCGCCGCCGGTTGCGGCTTCGGGGGAGGCGTTCAGGATCGAAGGGCTGCCCGAGGTGCCCGACTGGCGGCCGTCTCCGATGCAGGGCAGCTCCCGGATGCCGCGCTTGAGCAGGTAGTCGGGTGGGCGCATGTTCACGACTTCGGCGGAGCCGGGGTAGCCGATCGGGCCGACGCCGCGAATCACGAGGATCGTGTTCTCGTCGAGCCCGAGGGTCGGATCGACGATCCGGGCGTGGTAGTCCTCGGGGCCGTCGAAGACGATCGCGGTGCCCTCGAACGCGTTCGGATCAGAGGGGTCTTCGAGGTATCTCTGGCTGAAATCCGCCGAGATCACCGACGTCTTCATGATCGCACTCTCGAACAGGTTTCCCTTCAGGTTGAGGAACCCCGCGTGCTCCTGGAGTGGCGCGTCGTACGCCTTGATCACCTCACGGTCGTTCGTGAACCGGCCCTCGTTGTTTTCATGAAGCGACCTGCCGTTGACCGTGATCGCGCTGCTGTCGATTCGGCCTATCGCTATGAGCTCAGCGACGACCGCGGGGACGCCTCCGGCGCGGTAGTACTCCTCGCCGAGGTACTCGCCCGCCGGCTGCATGTTCACGAGCAGCGGCACGTCGTACCCGATCCGCTCCCAGTCGTCGTTGTCGAGCGGAACACCGACGTGACGGGCGATCGCGTTGAGATGGATCGGTGCGTTCGTCGAGCCGCCGATCGCCGAGTTCACCGCGATCGCGTTCTCGAACGCCGCCCGCGTCAGCACGTCGGACGGCTTCAAGTCCTCCCGCACCATCTCGACGATCCGCTTCCCCGTCAGATACGCCATCTCCTGGCGGTCACGATGCGGCGCAGGGATCGCAGCGCACCCCGGCAAGCTCATCCCCAGCGCCTCCGCGAGCGAGTTCATCGTCGACGCCGTCCCCATCGTGTTGCAATGCCCCGCCGACGGAGCGGACGACGCGATCAAAGCCGTGAACTCCGTCGCATCGATCTCACCGCGAGCCATCATCTCCCGCGCCGTCCACACGATCGTTCCCGACCCCATCCGCTTGCCGTTCAACCAGCCGTTCAACATCGGACCGCCCGACAACACGATCGCGGGAATATCGACCGTCGCGGCCGCCATCAGCTGCGCCGGCGTCGTCTTGTCACAGCCGGTCGTCAGCACCACACCATCGATCGGGTAGCCGTAGAGGATCTCGACCAACGAGAGGTACTGCAGATTGCGATCGAGCGCCGCAGTCGGCCGCTTACACGTCTCCTGAATCGGATGAATCGGGAACTCGAACGGCACCCCACCCGCCTCCCGGATCCCGTCCCGCACCCGCGACGCAAGCACGAGATGATGCCGGTTACACGGCGTGATATCCGAGCCCGTCTGCGCGATCCCGATCATCGGCCGACCCGACTGCAGCTCCTCGAGCGTCAACCCGTAGTTCATCATCCGCTCCAGATACAGAGCAGTCATATCGACGTTCTCCGGATTGTCGAACCACGCAGGCGAGCGAAGTCGATCACTCAGGGCAGCAGCCACATCCTTTCGCATGCGCCAGTCCTACCACGGATCGCGCGGGGCCTGCACACCCAGTGGGCTGCTCAGCGGCCGGACGCGGAGAAATGCTGGTAGTCCTTCACGCCCGACCACCGGCCGCCCCAGCCCCAGCCGATCGCGTCGAACGCTCGCACGAGCGCGCGGCCCTCTACTGCCATCCCGGGACGAAACGGCGTTCGCCGGACGTACCTCCGACTCGCGGGGTGCGACGTCGTGCCCGACCGCGTGACGTAGGGGTTCTCGATCGGGTTGACGTCGATCGCGCGGCCGTAGGCGTGCTCGGAGTAGCGGGTCGTGCCGTCGACGAAGCGGCAGTTGAAGGCCGAGGTGTTATCGGCCTCGATCGAGCGGAAGTCGCTGCCGCCGTAGGCGTCGATCGGCACCATGCGGCGGATCGGGAAGCCGTCCGCGTGAAGGCGGCGAAGCACGCCGAGGATCTGTGCGGCTA
>JANOFZ010000355.1:0-3110 GCA_031413935.1 Thermoleophilia bacterium
CACGAACCGCTCGGTGCGCTTGCCCTACTACGGATTCGATACCGCACTCGTGGCGCGCGTCTCGGGTGCATCCGGCGGCACCTCGAGGTACTGGAGGTTGAAGCGCGCGATGTCGCGGAAAGCGGGGGCGGCGACGACGCCGCCGTAGATGTTCCCCTGCGGCTCGTCGACCATCACGAGTATCGCGAACCGCGGCTTCTTGGCGGGCACGAGCCCGACGAAAGAGGCGACGTACTTGCGGACGTAGCGGCCGTTCTCGGCCTTCTGAGCGGTACCGGTCTTACCGGCCACCGTGTACCCCGGGATCGCGGCCTCGGTACCTGTGCCCTCGACGACGACGTCGCGGAACATCGCCATCATCCGATCGGCCGTGTGGCGCGAGACGACGCGTGTCGCCTTGACACCCCGGACGCGCTTGGTTCCGATCTTCTCGATCAGGCGAGGTGTATGGCGAATCCCACCGTTTCCGATCGTTGCGTAGGCCGAGACCATCTGCAGCGGTGTCACGGCGATGCCCTGCCCGATCGGCACGTTGCCGATCGTCGAGCCTGACCACTCGTCGAGTGGGAGCACGAGCCCCGAGCTCTCCCCCGGGTAGTCGATACCGGTGGGCTTGCCAAAACCGAATCTGTCGACCCAGGAGGCGACCTCTCCCGCGCCGAGCTTCTGCGCGATCGTGATCGTGCCGACGTTGGACGATTGGGAGAGGATCTCCTTGACCGACATCGTCTCCGTGCCTCGTGTGTGTGCCTCGCGGATGACGCGGTCGGCGACCTGGATCGTGGGCGCCAGCGTAAACCTGGTGCTCGGGGAAACGACGTTGTCTTCGAGGGCCCCCGCCACGGCGACAATCTTGAACGTGGATCCCGGTTCGTAGGCGTCAGTCACGGCTCGATTCCGTCGGGCATCCGGCGAAGACGTGGAGAAATTGTTCGCGTTGAACGTGGGGTAGTTCGCCATTGCGAGGATCGCGCCCGTGCGCGGGTCCATCACGATCGCAGCCGCGCCACGCGCGTTGTACTGCTTCACGGTGCGCGCAATGATCTGTTCGGCGTTCGCCTGGATCTGGTGGTCGATCGTCAGCGTCACGTTCTTGCCGGCTCGCTCGGGCTTCGACTTCACGACGTCGATCGCCCGCCCGAACGGATCCTTGACGATCGTCTCGAAGCCGGGTTTGCCCGCAAGCGTCTTGTCGAGCGAGCGTTCGAGACCGTCGAGACCCTGGTTGTCGGTTCCGGCGAACCCGAGAACGTGCGAGGCGACGTCGCCCTGCGGATACGTCCGTAGCTCCTCCGGGTAGAATCCAAGCCCGGGGATCTCGCGCTCTGCAAGTGCGTTCGCCTTCAGCGGATCGGCCTTCCGAGCGAGGTAGATGAAGCCCTTGGATCGATCCTTGAGGATCGGGTACAGCTCGTCAGCGCTCAGGCCGAGCGTCTTGCCCGCAACCACGGCCGCTCGCTGCGCGTCGACGACGTTGTGCGGGTTCGCGTACACCGTGGTCGCCTGCTCGCCAATCGCGAGCGGCTCCCCCGTGCGGTCGTAGATCGTGCCGCGCCCGGCGGGAATCTCGATCGTCTCGCGGTGCTGGGTCGTCGCCATCTTCGCGAACTTGTCGTGCTGAGCCGCCTGGACGTACGTGGCGCGACCGATGGCGACGATGAAGAGAAGGCCGAACGAGAGAAGAAGCAGGCGGATCCGGTGGTTCGCGCGTCGTTCTCTCACTTCGCCCCGAGCCTGACGTACGTCGTCGTCAGAGCATCCGCCTCCTGGAGCCCGAGCTTGGCCTTCGCCGCATCCTCGATCCTGAGATGTGAGGACGCGCTCGAGAGTCGCGAGCGAAGGAGCGCGTTGTCGGCACGAAGCTGGGCGCGTTCACGACTCAGCCCGTCGAACTCCATGTTCAGCTGGAGGACGACGACGTTCAACGCCACGATCCCTGCGAGCATCACGCCGATGAGCAGGATCCAGAGGACGCCGCCGGCGAACGGTGTGCGCGAGCGGACGCCCGCGGTCTTCGAACTGCGCGCCGCCTTCCTCTTGGCGGCCGCCGGCGCCTGCGCGATCGTCGACATCTAGGAATCGGTCCTGACTGCGACGCGAAGGCGTGACGATGCGGCTCGCGGGTTGTGGTCGAGCTCGTCGGAGGACGGTCGCACCGGCCGCTTCGTGAGGAGCCGCAGCTCCGGCTCCTTGCCACAGACGCAGATCGGGAAGTCCGGTGGGCACGTGCATCCCTTCGCCCCGGCGACCATGAACTGCTTGACGATCCGGTCCTCGAGCGAGTGGAAGCTGATCACGGCGAGCCGGCCGCCCGGGCGGAGCATGGCCACAGCGGCCGGGAGGGCGGCCTCGAGCTGGCCGAGCTCGTCGTTGACCGCGATCCGCAACGCCTGGAAGACGCGCTTCGCGGGGTGCCCTTCGCCGAAGCGAGCCGGCGTAGGGATCGCCATCTTGATCACGTCAACGAGGTCGAGCGTGCGGAAGAACGCCTGCTCGGTACGACGACGCGCGATCGCACGCGCGATCGGCCCGGCGTAGCGCTCCTCGCCGTAGCGGCGGAAGATCTTCGCGAGCTCCTTCTCGTCCCAGGTGTTGACGATCGTTGCTGCCGTGATCTCTCCGGACGGATCCATGCGCATGTCGAGCGGCGCGTCGGTGGCGTACGAGAAGCCCCGCTCGGGCCGGTCGATCTGCATCGACGAGACACCGATGTCGAGCAGGATCGCGTCGGCTTTGATGTCGTTCGTCGAGAGCTGCGTGAGCACGAGCGCGAAGTCGCCGCGGAGGAAGCGGACGTCCACCCCGGCCTGCGCCTTGAACCGATCGAAGTGCGGCTTCGCGCTTGGGTCTCGGTCGATCGCAACGAGCTTGCCGCTGCCCTGGAGATCCTGGGCGAGAAGGCGTGCGTGCCCGCCGGCGCCGAAGGTGGCATCGACGACGGTCTCGCCCGGCTTCACGGCGAGGAGGGTGCGCACCTCGTCCGCGAGGACGGGGGTGTGGTCAGACGCGTTGTGCGGCAACACGTTCGGCAGCATGGTCGGCACTCCCTTCGATCCCTTCCAGGCGCTCCACCCAGGCAGAGCGATCCCAGATCTCGAGGTGATCGTGCG
>JANOFZ010000356.1:0-10741 GCA_031413935.1 Thermoleophilia bacterium
GCTCGCGCATCGCTCAGGAGGAGATCTTTGGTCCCGTGCTCTCGGTGCTCACCTTCCGCACACCGGAGGAAGCTGTCGAGAAGGCGAACAACACGCCGTACGGTCTCTCCGCAGGGGTCTGGACGGAGAAGGGGTCACGCATCCTCTGGATGGCAGAGCATCTGCGCGCCGGCGTCGTCTGGGCGAACACCTTCAACCGCTTCGACCCGACCTCGCCGTTCGGCGGCTACAAGGAGTCGGGCTTCGGTCGCGAGGGTGGCCTGCACGGGCTCGAGCCGTATCTGAGGTTCGATCGATGAGCCGGATCACCGTTCGCAAGACGGTCAAGCTCTACATCGGGGGCAAGTTTCCACGCTCGGAATCCGGCCGTACTTACGAGGCCGAGGGGCAGAACGTCGCCCGCGCCTCGCGCAAGGATGCGCGCGACGCAGTTCAGGCAGCACGCGGCGCATTCCCGAAGTGGGCGGGCGCGACGCCGTACAACCGCGGCCAAGTGCTCTACCGCCTCGCCGAGATGATGGAGACGCGCAGCGCCGACCTTGCGAGGGTCTGCTCGGGTCGGCGTGAGGTGGAGCGCTCAATCGACCGTGTCGTCTGGTACGCCGGCTGGGCCGATAAGCTGCCACAGGTTCTCGGAGGGTCGAACCCCGTCGCCGGGCCGTACTTCAACTTCACCGTCCCGGAGCCGACAGGCGTCGTTGCGGTACTTGCTCCGGAGGCGCCTGCACTCGAGGGGCTCGTCTCGCGCATCGCTCCGGTGATCGTGAGCGGAAATACTGCCGTCGTGGTGACGTCCGAAACGTCGCCGCTCGCAGCGCTCGAGCTCGCCGAGGCGATCGCGACCTCCGACCTTCCCGGTGGGGTCGTCAACCTGCTCACGGGGTTCCGGGCCGAGCTCGGGCCGATCCTTGCAGCGCACATGGACGTGAACGCGATCGACCTCACAGGCGCGGGCGACGAGACGACGGAGCTCGAGGTGCTCGCCGCCGACAACGTGAAACGTGTCGTCAAGGCGGGCAGCGAGCAGAGCCCGTGGGAGATCTCCGCGTTCCTGGAGTTCAAAACAGTCTGGCATCCTGTGGGGACATGAGCATCCTCGATGAAGAGCGTATCGCCGATGCTCATGTCCCCACAGGATGCTTCATTTCTGCTCGCTTCGCGAGATCCTGAAGGGGCCCGCCCGCGGGCCTTTTGAAGAGCGCGGGCTCGAGGATAGTCTGCTGCCTGATGGAACCGCTCTCTTTCCCCACCGTCGTGAGCGAAGCACCGCTCGGCCTCGATCCGCGGATCCGGCGGTTTCGCTGCGAGGATGAGGTCGACACGTTCGTCGTCGTGACCGAGCGGTGGGTCGTGATCGTCGACACGCACAGCACCCCGGCACTTGCGCTCCAGCTCGCGGAGCAAAGTGTCGGAGAGAATGACGTGGGTCGCCTCCTCGTCGTCAACACGCACGCCGACTACGACCATGCGTGGGGGAACCAGGTCTTCAGCGGGTCGGAGGCGCCCTACCCGGCGCCCATCATCGGCCACGTGCTCTGCGCCGAGCGACTGAAAGGCGATGACGCCGTCGCGTCGCGGGCGAAGATGGAGCTCGAGCAGCCGGGTCGCTTCGACGACCTCGTCTTCACACCGCCGAGCATCACGGTGGGCGACGAGGGCTTGACGATCGACGGAGGAGACCTCACGCTCATCCTCGTCCACACGCCCGGCCACACCGAGGATCACTTCTCGGTCTGGATCCCCGAGCTGCGGATCGTCCTCGCCGCAGACGCCGCGGAGCAGCCGTTTCCGCACATCGACACGCCCGAGGGGATCGCGCAGGCACGGGCCTCGCTCGTGCGCCTGCAAGAGCTCGATCCGCTCCACGTCCTGCCGTGCCACGGCGACACGACGGAACCCGCCCTGCTCGAGCGCAACATCGTGTACCTCGACGCCGTCGCAGCCGATCCGGGATTGTCGCTCGCCGAGGCGGCGCGCATCGCTGGCGTGGCGTTCGACGATCTCGACCCCATCTACCACGAGTTCCACGCCGACGCGCTTGCGGCGAGCGCGCAGTTGCCCGCGCGCCGGTGACAGACGCGGGTGCGCCATCCCAGGAGTTCCACCGGTAACTCCGTAGGGGAGATGGCGCAGCCTCTCCCGGGGCAGCCCACAGCAACCACCAGCCTCAGGGGCAAGCGGGCGTAGGGTTCCGAGGCACCGCACTAGCCTGTCTCCTGGGCTCCGCTCTTCCCGTCGACCGCGTCACTGAGCGCGGCAATACCCGACGGCCCAACGCCGCAGCATCCTCCGAGGTACAGGGCGCCGAGCCCAACCCACTCCGCGACCTCCGCACCGGAGAAGCCGGCTGCGGCGCCAGTCCATACCTTCTCGACAGCATCCCAGCTCTGGCCCCCGTTCGGATATGCGACGAGCGGCAAGTCCGTGACCCTGCTGATCCGTTCGAGCAGAGGCGCGATGTCGGCGGGAGCCGTGCAATTCACCCCGACTGCAACCACGGATGGGATTGTCACGGCAGCGGTCACGGCCTCCTCGATCGGGTCGTCGCCCCAGGTCGTCGCCCCGTCGCGGCAGGTGAAGGTCATCCAGGCCGGGATCGGCGCTAACCCGTCGAGCGCGCGTCCGATCGCATGTGCCTCCCGGGCCGACGAGATCGTCTCGATCGCGAGCAGGTCGGGCTGCGTGTCGACGAGGAGCCGCAGCCGCGCCGTGTGGAACGCGACCAGCGCAGCCTCGCCCACGACGGGCGCCCGATACTCGGAGCCGTCGCCAAGCGTGGCGCCGTACGGGCCGACGGAGGCGGCGACCGTCACGTCTCGTGCGCCCGCCGGATCCTCGATCGCGTATCGCGTTCGTGCTTCGACCGCGAGGGCCGTCGTCGATCGAAGCACCGCGACCGCCGTCTCGGTCGCAAGGCCCGCTGAAACGAGGCTCGCCTCACTCGCCTGGTAGCTCGACGTGATGAGCACCCGGGCGCCTGCGCGCAGGAACGCCAGGTGGGCAGCAACGACCGCCTCGGGATCGTCGATCAGGAGCCGTGCAGTCCAGAGCCGGTCGTCGAGCCGGTGCCCCGCCTCCTCGAGGGCCGTCGAGAGCCCGCCGTCGACGACCCGAACCCTCATCTACGACGGAGGAGCCGATCAACGGCGAGCCTGCTCTCCTGCAGACGGCTCTCGTGTGACCCTTCGACGAGGAACCATGGCGAGCCGCTCGCCTGGGCCCGTTCCAGATAGCGGGCATGCATCCATTCGCGCTGGTCGTCGAACTCCCTGACCCCGTCGTGTCGCCACGGGACGTCGAGTCCGCAGACGAGAAAGAGGTCGTAGTTCCGCGCGGCGAGATCGTCGAACGACTCTGTCGGCTCGCCGAGATAGACCTGATGGAAGAGCTTCGTTGTGAAGGCGTCCGTGTCGCAGAAGAGCACGTCGCGAGCCGACGCCAGCAAGCAATCCTCGTACCAGCATTGAATCCGGGCGATGTGCGTGAACTCGTCGCTCGTCCACGGTGCGTTGGGATCACGCCCGATCTCGGTATAGGCCCGGCCGAACTCCGGGTTCCAGACCGTGTCGTAGGACAGGGCGAGCGCGCGTGCAAGTGTGGTCTTCCCGGTGGACTCACCTCCGAGAAGGCAGACGCGCTTGATCGGTTCGGACACGGCCGCAGCCTACGCGTTCTCGCGTGGCGACTCCCGCGCCGAGTAGGATCATGCTTCGTGGACGGATCAAGACGGCTGAGTCAGGCGATCGCGGAGGGCGACGGGATTTCCGTGCTCGTGGAGGTGGCCGACGCCATGGCGGCTCAGGTCGCACAGGATCAAGGTGCCGAGGGTCTCGTCGTTCGCGGGCCGGCGGGCACGATCAGGGAGAGCTGCGCGCTGCCGGTGCTCGGCTATGGCCGGGCAGACGACCTCGGCGGCATCGACGCTGTCGTGGTCGACGGGTCGGAAGATCAGGAGGCTCTCGAGAGTGTGATGTCCGCGGTGCACGAACGTGGTCTCGAATGCGTCCTCCGCGTCAGCGACGAGGACGACCTCGAGGAGGTGCTCGAGCTCGTCGACCCCGAGATCGTTCTGCTCACGGCGGAGGAGGCAGAAGACGGGCAGCCGCTTCTGGAGCGTCTCCTCGAGCTTCTCGCGGATGTTCCTGCAGGCAAGCTTGCGATCGCCGAGCTTGCGGGCGCGAGCCGTGAAGACGTCGCCGAGCTCGAGCGGGCGGGCGTCGACGCCGTGATCGTCTCGGGTGGCGACATCGGGTCGCTTGTGGGTGACACCCTTCCCGATCACTGATCGGAGGGTCGCCCTGGCGGCGATCCTCGTCTTCGCAGCCCTGCTCCGGTTCGTCGGAATCGGCTACGGGCTGCCCCTTGCCGTCCTCAACCCCGATGAGGCGAACATTGTCCCGCGCGCGTGGCGGATGGGACAGGGACATCTCGATCCGGGCTGGTACGACTATCCGTCGCTGCTGATGGGGTTGCTGGCTCCCGTGCAAGCGTTCGCCGGCTCGCCCTCCTTCGAGGCAGCGCGGGGAGTGGCCGTGTTGCTCGGGCTCTGCGGTGTCGCAGCGACATGGTGGCTCGGACGGCGCGCCTACGGCACCGGCGCCGCGATTGTCGGCGCCGCTGCCGTCGCAGTAGCCACGACGCACGTCGCCTACTCGCGCGTTGCGGTGACCGATGTCTTGCTCACGCTCGCCGTCACCTGCGTGCTCGCGCTCGCGGTCGAAGGGCGGATCGAGTGGGCCGGGCTCGCGGTCGGCCTGGCGGCGTCGGCGAAGTATCCCGGCGCCATCGCGGCTGTTCCCGTCGTTGTTGCGGGGTGGGCGAGATGGCGGTCGCTCGGCAAGGCCGCGGCGCTCGCCGTTGCGGGTTTCGCCCTGACGAGCCCGTTCGTGCTCATTCACTCGAGTGCGGCGTGGGATGATGTCTCACGCGTTCAGCGGCTTGCGCGGGCCGGCTGGCTCGGGTTCGAGAACGACCCGATTACGCCGCTCGCGTACGCCGATCGGCTGTGGGAAGCGATCGGGCCGCTGCTCGTCCTCGCCGCGATTGGCGTTCTCGCTGCGATCGTCCGCCGCAGTCGCACCGACCTCGTTCTGCTCTCCTTCGTCGGCGTCTACTGGCTGACGCTGATGCCGCAGGCCGCGCACTTCGATCGCTACGTCCTCCCACTCGTCCCGGTGCTCGCCGTGCTCGCCGGGAGCATCCGCGTCGTCGTTCCGTTCGCCCTTGTCGCCCTCGCCTTACCGCTCGCCTGGAGCATCGGAGACGCGCGCGAGCTCACCAACACCGACACGCGCTTGCGGGCGGACGCCTGGGTCGCAACGAACATCCCCCGGAGTGACACGATCGCGGCCGACCCCTCGACGCTGCCCCTGACGGGAAGGAAGGTCCTGCGGCTCGAGCTCCCCGGTCCCGGTCGCCCGTCCGATCCCGCGCGTGATCTGGAAAGGCTTCGCGCCCAGGGCGTGAAGTGGGTGATCCTCTCGGGCGCCGTCACCGATCGCGTTCTCTCAGCACCCGACCGGTACCCACGCGAGGCTCTGTTCTACGAGCAACTCGGACACGGGCTCAGGCCGGCGTTCGCGGTCTCCCCCGACGAGCCGGGCCTTGCAGGGCCGTGGGTGCGCGTCTACCGCCTGTAACGCGCGGCTACCAGAAGAACGCGCGCGCGACGTCGTACCACTCGTCAGGAACCGTCTTCAACTTCGCAGTTCCCTCCTCCAGCGGGATGTCGACGATCGCGTCGCCGTGGAGCGCGACCATCCGCCCGAAGGTGCCCTCGTGGACCAGGTCGGCTGCCTTGAGGCCGTAGCGCGTCGCAAGCACCCGGTCTCGCGGTGTGGGGGTGCCGCCTCGCTGGACGTGACCGAGTACCGTGACCCGGGTCTCGAAGCCGGTGCGGTGCTCGATCTCCCGTGCGAGCGCATCGCCGACCCCGCCGAGGACGACATGGCCGAACTGATCGGTCGCGCGCGCCTCGCCGGCGACGAGCTTGCTCTCGCCGGACGCGTAGGTGAGCTCGTAGCCTTCGCTGACGACGACGATGGAGAAGTCCTTGCCGCCCTCGTGCCGCTTCATGAGTTGCGCGCACGCCTCCTCGACCGTGATCGGATGCTCCGGGATCAGGATTGCGTCGGCGCCACCCGCGATCCCGCTCATCACGGCGATCCAGCCAGTGTGGCGGCCCATCACCTCGACGACCATGACGCGGTTGTGCGACTCGGCGGTCGTGTGGAGGCGGTCGATTGCCTCGGTCGCGACCGTTACGGCCGTGTCGAAGCCGAACGTGTAGTCGGTACCGGAGAGATCGTTGTCGATCGTCTTCGGTACGCCGACGACGGGGAAGCCGTGCTCGGCGTGCAGGCGTGAGGCGACACCGAGCGTGTCCTCGCCCCCGATCGCGACGAGGGCGTCGAGGCGCTCCGACGTGAAGTGCGCGAGTACAGCCTCGACCCCGCCTTCGACCTTGTACGGGTTTGTCCGGCTCGTGCCGAGAATCGTGCCGCCACGGGGCAGAATCCCCGAGATCTCCCTGCGGCCGAGGGGGGCGAAGACGCCATCGACGAGGCCACGCCAACCTTCCCGCACGGCGACCATCTCGTGGCCGTTGTCGAACGACCGCTTGCCAACCGCTCTGATCACGGCGTTCAGGCCGGGGCAGTCACCGCCGCCTGTCAGGATCCCGATCCGCACATCTGCCTCCGTCCCTGTGGTCGCCACGTCTTTGTTCGATGCCAATACTATTTACGCACATCGTGGGGCGCGCCGTTCCTCCGAACGCCGCGAGCGGGGTACGATCTGCACGCGGGCCGAAGTGGCGGAACTGGTAGACGCACCGGACTCAAAATCCGGCGCCTGAAAGGGCGTGGGGGTTCGATTCCCCCCTTCGGCATTCGTGGTGCGTGACAGCGTGCGCCGGGCTTCGTAGACTCCGCGGGTGGACAGCTGTCTGAGTTGCGGCAAGCAGTTGCCGGGCGCGTTTCCGTTCTGCCCGTTCTGTGGTGCGGATCTTGCTCTGCCTGCGCGCCAGGTGACGGAGGAACGGAAGGTCGTGAGCGTGGTGTTCTGTGATCTGGTCGGGTTCACGGCTGCGTCGGAGCGGGCGGATCCGGAGGACGTGGACAGGATGCTGACGGTCTACGCGGAGATGGCTCGGTTGCAGATTGAGGGGCATGGTGGTGTGGTGGAGAAGTTCATCGGGGATGCGGTGGTTGGCGTGTTCGGCGTTCCGGCTGCGCACGAGGATGATCCGGAGCGTGCTGTGAGGGCGGGGCTCAGAATCGCGGAGGCTGCGGAGGAGTTGGAGGCGATCGGCGGGGAGCCGCTGCGACTGCGCGTGGGTGTGAACACCGGTGAGGCGCTCGTGCGCCTTGGCGCGTCGGCCGGTCTCGGTGAGCGGGTGCTGTCGGGGGATGCGATCAACACGGCGTCCAGGTTGCAGTCGGTTGCTCCGGAGATGGGTGTTGCCGTGGGTCTGTCGACGTTCGAGGCGACCCGGGTGGTGTTCGACTATGAGGAGCTGGAACCGGCGTTGTTGAAGGGGAAGTCGGAGCCGGTGCGGGTGTTTCACGCGAAGTCGCCGCGGGCCAGGTTCGGGACGGATCTGACGCGGACGCATGACTCGCCGTTTGTGGGCCGCGAGATCGATCTGGCGTTGTTGAAGGGGCTGTTCGACAAGACGGTGGCGTCGAACTCGGTGCAGTTGGTGACGGTAGTGGGTGAGCCGGGACTCGGCAAGAGCCGCCTGGTCGCCGAGCTCAGCGGGTATGTGGATTCGTTGCCGGGGTTGGTGCGGTGGCGACAGGGCAGGTGTTTGCCGTATGGGGAGGGGATCACGTTCTGGGCGTTGGGGGAGATCCTGAAGGCCCACACCGGGATCCTCGAATCCGATCCTCCTTCGGTTGCACGCGAGAAGCTCGACGTCGTGCTGCCCGAGGGCGAGGAGCGGGAGTGGTTCCGGCAGCGACTGCTTCCCTTGCTCGGGATCGAAGCGACCTCTAGTGCGGAGCGGGAGGAGCTGTTCACCGCCTGGCGCAGGTTCCTGGAAGGGATCGCCGAGCAGCATCCGACAGTGCTCGTGTTCGAGGACTTGCACTGGGCCGACGAGGCGATGCTCGCGTTCCTGGAACATCTAGCTGATCTCGCAGAGGGCGTGCCGCTGTTGGTGGTTGGCACGGCCCGCCCGGAGCTGTACGAGCGCCATCCCGACTTCGCAACGCGGCTGCGCAACTCAACACCGATCAACCTGGCTCCGCTGACTCCCAAGGAGACGGCGCGTCTTGTTTCGGCACTGCTCAACGCGGCGGTGATTCCGGCGGAGGTGCAGCAGCCGATCCTCGACCGCTCCGGCGGCAACCCCCTCTACGCGGAGGAGTTCGTCCGCCTGTTGCGAGACAGGGATCTGCTCGAACGCACGGGGTCGAGCTGGCAGCTGAAGCCCGGGGCGGTGGTGCCGTTCCCGGACTCGGTGCAAGCGCTGATCGCCGCCCGTCTGGACACGCTGGAACCGGACGCGAAGTCACTGCTCGCCGATGCGGCGGTGGTCGGCAAGGTGTTCTGGGCTGGTGCGGTCGCGACGATGGGCGACCGCGACCCGCAGCAGGTGACAGGAATGTTGCGGGAGCTGTCGCGGAAGGAGCTCGTGCGGCCCGCACGTCGTTCGTCGATGGAGGGTGAGGCGGAGTACGCCTTCTGGCATGTGCTTGCCCGCGATGTCGCCTACAACCAGTTGCCCAGAGCGTCTCGGGCTTCCCGCCATGTCGCGGCAGCCGGGTGGATCGAGTCGAAAGCACCCGACCGGGTCGAAGACCTCGCCGACGTCCTCGCGTACCACTACACCGCAGCCCTCGACCTCGCCACCGCCGCAGGCAACACCGACCAAGCAGCCGAACTGCAAGCACCCGCACTCCGGTTCCTCGGCCTCGCCGGAGAGCGCGCACTCGGGTTGGACACCGCTGCCGCGCTTGCGAGCTTCGAGCGGGCGCTCGCACTCACCCCCGAAGGCCACCCCCAACGCGCCGCTGTGCTGGAACGGTTCGGGGAGGCCGCCCACCACGCGGGCCGCTACGTGGAAGCCGCCGCGGCGCTCGAGGAGGCGATCGGCTTGTTCCGGGTCGTCGGAGACCCGCGGGCCGCCGCCCACGCGATGCTCACGCTCAGCCCCTTGTTCGCCAGGCTGGGAGACCCACGCGGGCCGGAACTGTCCGCGGAGGCGCTAGAGCTGTTGGAGCCATTGCCGCCCGGCCCCGAGCATGTCGCCGCGCTCACCGGCGTAGCATCGGTCGAGGCGCTGCAGGGTCGCAGCGAGGCCGGGATCGACTACGCCGAACAGGCGCTCTCGCTGGCGAATCAGCTCGGGCTACCCAGGCCCGCCCGTGCGCTCGGGTATCGTGGCCTGGCCCGCTGCCGACTTGGTGACCTGGGCGGGTTGGACGACTTCCGGGAGGCGATCGTGCTCGCCACCCAGGCGGGGCAGGGCCGTGAGGTCGCCGGGCTGCACAACAACTACGCGGTCACACTCTGGCCGGTCGAAGGCCCCCGCGCGGCCCTGGAAGTGCTGCAGGCAGGGATCACGTTCGCCGGGAGCCGCGGTCTGACCGAAGCCGCCGAGGGTCTCACCGCCAACATGCTCGAAGCGCTCGCGCAGACTGGGGAGCACGAACAGGCGCTGACCCTCGCCGCCGAACTTGCCACCGCTTTCGAAGCCAGCGGCAACCTGTTACACCTCACCTCGGTGCGGGCGGTGCAGGCGTGGATCCTCACCTTGCGTGGACAGACCGCGCAGGTCGCGGACACGCTCGACTGGCTCGAAAGCACCATCCTCGAAATTTGGATGGTCGACCTGCTCGTCGGGGTTCTCGGAATGACCGCGCTCGCTCGTGCCGCGCTCGCACAACCCGACCACGCCACTGCGCTACTCAGCGAGATCGAGAGCACCCCCGGCAGCCGCGACAGCGGGAACTACCCCATCCTGCTGCCTGCGCTGGTGCGCACCGCGCTCACCACCAACAACCCGAAGCTCGCCCACCAGCTCACCACCGGCGTACAACCCCACACCCCCTGCCACCAGCACGCCCTCACCACCGCCACCGCCTCACTCGCCGAAGCCAACGGCGACCACCAGACCGCCGCCGACGGCTACGCCGAGGCCGCGCAACGTTGGCAAGTCTTCGGTGTCCTCACTGAACAGGCCTACGCCCACCTCGGCCACGGCCGCTGCCTCCACGCCCTCGGCCGCCACGCCGACGCGACCCAGCCACTTCTCCAAGCCCGCGACATCTTCCAGAAGCTCCAGGCAGCCCCCGCGCTCGCAGAAACCGACCTGCTCCTTCGGCAGTCGACGGCGCTGAGCGGCTGACTCCGCGGGAGGCAACACGAGGGCAACCAGACCAGCCGAGACCGGCCGAGATGGAATCGGCCCGTTTGGCCGAGAATCGCCGCGAAACGGGAGAATCTCCAGATCGGCCGAGATCAGCCAAGCTCGCTGGTCTCGACTCAAAATCCGGCGCCTGAAAGGGCGTGGGGGTTCGATTCCCCCCTTCGGCATCGACCCACGGCGCGAAGATCGCGTGCCCTCACCTTCCTCGAGCGAGGTGCGATTGGAATCTCGAGGATGGTGACTCCTGGCAGGTCAGCGGTCTCACTTGAACTCTCGCCAGATTGACCTAGACTTGAGCAACTCAGACGGAGGGTACGGCTCCCGCGTCGGCGGTGGGTCGGCGGTCGGTCAACATTCCATAGGAGG